>NZ_JAPWGV010000027.1:0-80372 GCF_027213915.1 Sulfitobacter sp. G21635-S1 | reverse complement strand
TAAAGTGGCATGAACATAGCTCGGCATCGCCCACCCCGGGCAGGCGCTGGCCCGGCTGACGCCTCATGTAACTCCGGGCTCTTTCCGGACCTTCGCTGCAACGCGCGTGAAGGTTCAGACAAGCGGACAAAATTGCCGTTTGCTGCGAAACGTCAAGCCGCGCATCGACGGGCCGTGGTGCGGCGATCCGACCTCTGTGACTGGCACTTTAGGGCAGCCAAGCACATTCTACCCGTCTGTCAGGCATAACAGCAGCCAAATCGCCGTGCCAGGGGACGGCCCGTCATGTCGGAGAGATGCCTCCGGCATGATGCGCGGCGGCCTGCGGCCTTGATTCCGCGCGGGGGAAGCGGAAAGGGCTCTTTCCTGCCGCTCGCTGCGATCTGCGCGACGGCCCGCAAGGCGTTCTGCATCCCCGGCTCGGGCGCGCCTCCGGGGGAATGGGGGCGCTGACCTTAACGGCGCGGAGGAAAGTGGTGGGCGACCCTGGAATCGAACCCGGGCAGTGCGTCTCCGCGAGGGAACCGCAGGTGGCCCCTGCCACATGGGGGGGCGCAGGAACGATCCGGGGGATCGTTCGGCTCGGGCACGCGTCCGGGGGAATGGGGGCGCTTACCTTAACGGAAGGGAGGAAAGTGGTGGGCGACCCTGGAATCGAACCAGGCGTGCGTCTCCGCGAGGGAGTTACAGTCCCCTGCCACACCTTGCGGCCTGTCGCCCACTTTCGCCTGATGCATTGCGCCCGGCGTGGGGGCGTGATTACAAGCGACCCTGAGAGGCGTCAAGGCGAAATTGACGCCGGAGCGGCCGGTCGGGGCACAAGGGATGATGCGATGAAAAAGCCGAAATGGGTGGTGCAGAAAGAGCAGGACAAGAAAGCCGAGGCGCAGGCGACGGTCTGGCTGTTCGGTCTGCATGCGGTGCGTGATGCCCTGGTCAATCCGGAACGGGAAAAGCTGGCGCTGATGGTCACCCCCAATGCGCTGGCCAAGCTGGAAGATGCGGTTGCCCAGGCCGGTATCACGCCGGAGGTTGTGGACCCGCGCAAGTTCCGCCCGCCGCTTGACCCGTCATCGGTGCATCAGGGCGCGGTGCTTGAGGTCAGGCCGCTGAACTGGGGCCGGCTGGAGGATGTCTGCATCGGGCAGACCACGGCGCCGCGCGTGCTGTTGCTGGACCGGGTGACGGACCCGCATAACGTGGGGGCGATTCTGCGCTCTGCCGAAGTGCTGGGGGCCTCGGCGGTGATCGGCACACGGCACCATTCCGCGCCCGAGACCGGGGCGCTTGCCAAAACGGCGTCAGGGGCGCTGGAGCGTCAGCCCTATCTGCGGGTCCGCAACCTGGCCGATGCGATCCGGGCGCTGCAGGGCATGGGCTATCTGGTGCTGGGGCTGGACGGGGAGGCCGCGACCACCATCGAGGCCGCCGTGGAGGGCCGTCGCGACCGGCCCGTGGCGCTGGTGCTGGGGGCCGAGGGCCCCGGCCTGCGTGAAAAGACCCGCGAGACCGTGGATGCCCTGGTACGGATTGACGCAGCCGGGCAATTCGGCTCGCTCAATGTCTCAAATGCTGCGGCGATTGCCCTATATGCTGTCAGAGAGAACGGCTGACGGGGCAGAGATTTGACCTATCCGACCAAGATCGCGACCTGCTGTTACTGCGGGACACGCGCGGCGCTGACACTGGACCGGGGACGGCATGAGCTGTCCTGCGCGCAATGCGCCGCACCGCTGCACGATCTCAAGGCCCTGCCGGTCAGGGAGACCCCGCGCAAGACGGGAATCAGCCATCAGCCCGCTCTGCGCCGCTCTCCCGCCGCGCCCGGGTCCGAGGCAAAGCCGCACCGCAGGTCAAAAAAGCGCAAGCCGCGCAAATCGCTCTGGCGCCGCATGGCCGAGGAGGCCTTTGACGTGGTCGAGGACATCTTTGATTGAGCGGCGGCAGATCGGCGAAATCCTGCCCGCTGTTCACCTGATCTTCACAAAATTGCGCAACCCCTTTTTCTGTCTCGGATCCTACCTATCTTTGAGACAAGACGGCGGGCCCGGAACGCCCGTGCGTCATTTTACTGTCCCTCGTTCCGTACCTTATGCGCCCCCTGAAATATTCAGGCGGGCGCCTTTTTTACGGGATCAATGCAGGATAGAGTTTGCCGATGACCTATTCTGATGCCTTGCTGAAAGACATATTGACCCGCACCCGGCGAATCGCGGTGGTGGGCGTGTCGCTGAACCCGGTGCGGCCAAGCTATTACGTGGCGCGTTACCTGGGGCTGCGCGGCTATCGCGTGATCCCGGTCAACCCGCTGCATGAAGGCGCAGAGGTCTTTGGCCGCGAGGTGCTTGGATCGCTGTCGCAGATCGAGGGCGGGGTCGACATGGTCGATATCTTTCGCCGGTCCGAAGCGGTGCCCGGGATCGTCGAGGAGGCGCTGGCCCGTTTTCCGGAGTTGCAGACCATCTGGATGCAGATCGGTGTCGAACACGCCGAAGCCGCAGCCCTGGCAGAGGCGCGGGGTGTGACGGTGATCCAGAATCGTTGTCCCAAGATCGAATATCAGCGGATGCATGGCGAGCTGCGCATGGGCGGCTTTGCCACGGGGATGATTTCCAGCAAGCTGTGATCTGCAGGACGCGCTGCGCGCGGCACGATCCATTCTTGCTGATGAGGGGGCTTTGCCCCCTCAAACTCCCCCGGGCATTCCGGGCGGAAGCGTCACGTGATGTCTGCTGTGTCAGGTATCTCGTCAGACGCTGTGCAGCAGCGGATCAGCGGGAGGCTTTTTCCGCGAGGCCCGATTGCGACTGGCGGCGGGAAAGTTCATCCATCACGTCGGAGAGGGGGACATCACGGGCGGCGAGCATGACCAGCAGGTGGTAGAGCACATCGGCGGCCTCCGACGTGAGCGCCGTCTTGTCGTCTTTCACCGCTTCGATGATGGCCTCGATGGCTTCCTCGCCGAATTTTTCGGCGCATTTCTCGGGGCCTTTTGCCAGCAATTGCGCGGTCCAGCTGCTGTCAGGGGCCGCACCCTTGCGGCTGAGGATGGTGGCATAGAGGGCGTCGAGCGTGCCGTTTGCGGGAGTCGCTTGGGTCATGTCAGCCTCATCGGGATGCCGGCGGCGGCCATGTGCTGTTTGGCCTCGTGAATGGTGAATTCGCCGAAATGGAAGATCGAGGCGGCCAGCACGGCGGAGGCGCCGCCCTCGGTCACGCCTTCGACCAGATGGTCGAGCGTGCCGACACCACCCGAAGCGATCACCGGCACGTTTACCGCGTCAGAGATGGCGCGGGTCAGCGGCAGGTTGAAGCCGGATTTGGTGCCATCGCGGTCCATGGAGGTGAGCAGGATCTCGCCCGCGCCTTTTTCGGCAACGGTACGGGCGAAAGCGACGGCGTCGATCCCGGTGGATTTGCGACCGCCATGGGTGAAAATCTCCCATTTGCCGGGGGAGACCGTCTTGGCGTCGATGGCGACCACGATGCATTGGCTGCCGAAATGATCGGCGGCTTCGGCGACGACATCCGGGTTGGCAACGGCGGCGGAATTGAAGCTGACCTTGTCGGCCCCGGCCAGCAGGAGGGCGCGCACATCCGCCGCGCTCCGCACGCCGCCGCCGACGGTCAGGGGGATGTAGCAATGTTCGGCGGTGCGGCGCACCAGGTCGAACATCGTGCCGCGATTCTCATGGGTGGCGTGGATGTCGAGAAAGCAAAGTTCGTCGGCACCTGCGGCGTCATAGGCGATGGCGGCATCGACGGGATCGCCCGCATCGCGCAGGCCGACGAAGTTCACACCTTTGACCACCCGGCCATCGGCCACGTCGAGGCAGGGGATGATGCGGGTTTTCAACATGTCTCTGGTCCGGGCGTGGGGCGGGGGTGGATTGTGTATTTCAGGAACAATGAAATCACCGGGACAGGGTTGAGAGCGCGGTGGCAAGGTCGATTGCCCCGTCATAAAGGGCGCGGCCCGAAATGGCGCCTTCGATCACGCCGGTGTCGCGCAGGGCGATCAGATCATCAAGCGAGGACACGCCGCCGGAGGCGATGACGGGAATGCGGACCGCGCGGGCCAGGGCGGCGGTGGCCTCGATATTGGGGCCGCCCATGGCGCCGTCGCGCATGATGTCGGTGTAGATGATCGCGGCGACGCCCGCGTCCTCGAAGGATTTCGCGAGGTCGGTGACCAGCACATCGGTTTCATTGGCCCAGCCCTTGGTCGCGACGCGGCCCTCGCGCGCGTCGATGCCGACGGCGACCTTGCCGGGAAAGGCGCGGGCGGCTTCGCGGACCAGATCGGGGTTTTCCACGGCGACTGTGCCCAGGATGACGCGGGCAAGCCCCTTGTCGAGCCAGGAGTCAATCGTGGCCATGTCGCGGATGCCGCCGCCCAGCTGGGCGGGGACCTTGCAGGCTTTCAGGATCGCCTCCACCGGGGCGGCATTGACCGGGGTGCCGGCAAAGGCACCGTTGAGATCCACCAGATGCAGCCATTGGCAGCCGGCCTCGACAAAGCTGCGGGCCTGGGCGGCGGGATCGTCGTTGAACACGGTGGAGCTTTCCATGTCACCGTGGACCAGGCGCACGGCCTGTCCGTCCTTGAGGTCAATGGCGGGATAGAGGATCATCGGCGGGTCCTGTGCTGATTTGCACGCGCGGTTTTGCATGCATGGGCGGGATTTGCAACGCGACCTCAGGTCAGGCTTGCCAGAAACCGGGCGCTGATCCAGACTATGCCGCAAAAGGGGAGGATATTGCATGAAAAAACTGATGACAGCGGCGGCACTGGCCTTTGGTCTGGCCGGGGCGGCCCAGGCGGCAGACCCGGCGGTTGGCACCTGGCAGACCCAGGTCGATGACGGGGCCTATGCCCATGTGAAGATGGCCCCCTGTGGCGGCGCGATTTGCGGCACCATTGCGCGGACCTTCAACGACAGTGGCGAATACAAGTCGCCCAACCTTGGCAAGACGCTGGTGATCGACATGGTGCCGGAAGGCGGCGGGAACTACGCGGGCAAGGTCTGGCGGCCGTCGAATGGCAAGATCTACATCGGCAAGATGAATGTCTCGGGCAATGCGCTGAAACTGTCGGGATGCGTGGCGGGCGGTCTGATCTGTTCGAAACAGACCTGGAAGCGGATCAACTGATCCGCTTTCCGGCCATTGCGCCGGGGATGTGAGTTTTCGGGGGGCTGAACCGGGTATGCCGGTGTCATTGCGGGAAAGTTGAGGTGCAGTTCATGCGGGCGCTGCGCGGGGGCGCGATTGCGCTGATCCTCTGTCTGTCATCACATGCCGTCGCGCAGGGAAGGGATGCGGCCGAAATCCCGCGCGGCCTTTGGCAGACCGAACCGGACGGGCTGGGGGTCGTATTGCATGTGCGCACGCGCAGATGCGGGCGCGACCTCTGCGCGCTGGTCGAGCGGGCCAAGAACCGGCGAGGGTATGACGCAAGGTCCGATGCGGTGGGCGCGAAGGTGCTTTGGAACCTGCGTGCACAGCCCGATGGCAGCTTTCTGGGCGAATATAGCGCGCGCGATGGTGAACGCTATGGGCAGACCCGGGTCAGGGCGGTGGGGGGCGCATTGCATCTGCAGGCCTGCACTGCGGCAACCTGCAAGAACCTCGTCTGGACGCGGATCAGATAACCCTGGCTGAGCGCCTATGGCGCCCATTTCAGGAAGTTCGAGATCAGCCGCAATCCGGTGGCCTGCGATTTCTCGGGGTGGAACTGCATGCCCAGCATGGTGTCGCGCCCGATGATGGCGGTGACGTCGCCTGCATAATCGACATGGGCCAGCCGCTGGGCCGGGTTGTTCACCGCCATGTGGTAGGAATGCACGAAATAGGCGTGGTCGCCTGTCTTGATGCCGTCAAAGACGGCGTGCGGATGGTCGATCACCAGATCGTTCCAGCCCATATGAGGCACCTTCAGGCTGCGGTCGGTGGGCGCGATGCGGGTGACCTCGCCGCCGATCCAGTCCAGGCCCGGCGTGTCGCGGTATTCGCGGCCCATCGTGGCCATCAGCTGCATGCCGACACAGATGCCCAGAAACGGGCGGCCCTTGACCTCGACTGCTTCGACCATGGCATCGAACACACCACCTGCGCCCTTCAGTGCCGCCATACAGGCGGGAAAGGCACCGTCGCCCGGCAGGACGATCCGGTCGGCGCGTGCCACCACGTCGGCGTCGGAGGTGACGGTGACCTCGCCTGCGTCCACTTCGCGGGCCATGCGTTCAAAGGCCTTGTGGGCGGAATGCAGGTTGCCGCTTTCATAGTCGATGATGGCGGTCAGCATGGGCATCTGTCCCCTTGTGAATGGCGGGAGTGAAGGGATTTCCTGTGGGCGGCTGCGGATGGCCGGGGACGGGGCGGGCCTGTGGGCCGCAAATGAAGACATGTCATATATGACATGTCTTCATGGGAGTGTCTGGGATAGCCTCTGGCATCAAGGGAGTGTCTGGCCTCATGGCAGCATCCGGGCGCGCAGGCGGGCAAGGCGGCACATGCAAGGTTCCGGCAGGATGCGCCTTGCAGGCCGGTGGCTGAAAACCTGCCGTTCTGTGGCACATCCACCGGTTGCCATTGGCGACCACCGCCGCCGTTATCCCCTGCATCGGGGTCAAAGCGCACCCTTGGTGGAGGGGATATCGCCCGATTTGCGCGGATCGACCTCAACGGCCTCGCGCAGGGCACGGGCGACGGATTTGAACGCCGCCTCGACGATATGGTGGCTGTTCAGCCCATGCAGCATGTCCACATGCAGGGTGATGCCGCCCTGGGTGCTGAAAGCCTGGAAGAATTCGCGCACAAGCTCCGTATCGAAGGTCCCGATCTTGTCGGTCGGCAGATCGACATTCCACACCAGGAAGGGCCGGGCCGACAGGTCAAGGGCGCAGCGCAGCAGGGCGTCATCCATCGGCAGCAGGCAGGACCCGTAGCGCCGGATGCCGCGCTTGTCCCCCAGCGCCTTGGCCAGCGCCTGGCCCAGCGTGATGCCCACATCCTCGACCGTGTGGTGATCGTCGATGTGCAGATCGCCGGTGGCGCGGACCTTCATGTCGATCAGCGAGTGGCGCGCCAGTTGATCCAGCATGTGATCAAAGAAACCCACGCCGGTCTGGTTGTCATAGCTGCCGGTGCCGTCAAGATTGATCTCGACGCTGACATCGGTTTCGGCGGTGGTGCGGGTCAGGCTGGTCTGGCGCATATCGGGCCCCTCTGGCTGGCGTCAGCAGCCTTATAGCAGTGCTGGCCCCGACGCCAAGACCGGATGAGGGATTGCAGGCGACCGGGCCTTGTGTCAGCCTGAGGGGAGCGCAATTTTCGAGAGTCCGATGACCACCTGTGTTTTTATCCAGATCAGATGCCGCCCCGGTACAACCTACCGCGTGGCCGAGGAAATTGCCCTGCGCGAGATCCATTCCGAACTCTATTCGACCTCGGGCGAATACGACCTGCTGATGAAGCTCTATATCCCCAAGGGGGAGGATGTGGGCGTGTTCATCAATGACCATCTGTTGACCATTGAGGGGATCGAAAGGTCTATGACCACCATGACCTTCAAGGTCTTTTGATGGCGCGTCAGGCATTTTTCGGAACCCTGGCACTTGTTTTCTCCAGCGTCGCCGGGCCGGTCACTGCGGCCGAAAAGGTCTATGAAGGCAGCGAGGCCGCGGCGCTGCGCTGTTCCAATACCCTGGCGCTGACGGCCGTGGCGCTTGCGGGGGCCGAGCTGATCAGTGCGGAGGAAAAAGAGGTGATGCTGGGTGTGACGGTCCTGATTCTCGAGCACCATGTCACCGGGACCTGGGCGCAGAAAAAAGCGGCGATGGCGGTGGTGCGCGACCGGCGGTCGGTGAGTGAAACGCTGGAAGACTACCGCCGCAGCGCCGCCCGCTGCCTGAGCCAGTTTCCAATCAACTGAGCGCCGCGCGCCAAGGCCATGCCCGGGCGCGCCTGAGATGCTGACCTACAGCGTCCCGCCTTGACCTGATACAGGCCGTATCGCCGATGTCCCGAGAGCGCGCAGCGCGGCAGGGTATCGGCGATTCAAGATCAACACGACCTAGAACACGCCCGCCGGTGATTTCCCGCTCATCTTCGACCTTTGGGCCGCTTTGCTGCGGCTGCGCATCATGGCGCGGTCGATGGCGCGGTCGAATGTCTTTTTCACCCGTTGATTACGGTTGGTATAGGGCGGGATCGGATTGCCGATCGACACTCTGAGGTTCATCGGCGTGCCATCGGCATAGACCGCGGCACCCGAATTCAGCAGCGCATGGGCCTGATCCTCGATCACCGGCCAATCGGGCGGTTCGGCCCCCTGGCTGATGGCCAGAATGATGCCCTTGCCTTCATAGGCCAGCAGCAGGTTGGGATGATCGACTACCTCGACAATGGCGTCGACGACTTCGCCCAGGGCAATGGCAAATTCCTGGCTTGTGCAATTGTTGTACAGCGTCTCGATCTCTTCGATCCGGATCGCAAAGACACAGCATTCGTCCAGCGCCTGACGCGAGAGCTGCGACAGGTAATTGCCCAGCGAGAAGGGCAGGATCAGCTGTTCCTGATGCATCAGACGGACGGGACAGCCGATGCCAAAGGCATGTTCGCCCTTCGTGGCATCTGCCACCGGCATCAGCGGGTCGAGACGGGGCGCGCTTTCGGTGGTTTCCGACATCCGTTTTGCCACCCGGATCCGGGTGGTGATCTCTTTGACGTCAAAGGGCTTGGTCACATAGTCGTTGGCCCCGGCGGCAAAGGCACTTTCGATCTTGATGCGGTCCCTGACCGAGGTCAGCATGAGGATCGGTGTTTCGCGGTAATCCGGCATGGTGCGGATTTTGCGGCACAGCGAAATTCCGTTCATGCCCGGCATTTCGATATCAAGGATCAGGCAATCGAATCGGGTGTCGTTTTCTTCCAGCATGGTCAGCGCCTGATCGGCGGACTGGGCGCAGGTGATATCGGGCATATCATCCTGACCGAACACGACAGTCAGGAGCTCAAGTACGACCGGATCATCATCAACGGCTAGAAGTCGCATATATCACCTTTTTATCTTTCCACACGAAGGCCTCTACCAACGCAACGATCATTGGCTGCGCTGGCTACACCTAAGCGGGAAAAGCGGGCGAAATTATGACGGCAATGCAATTAAAGATTGTGTAAAACGCAAGAAATCTCCCGTATTGCGGGATTAGAGCGCCAAATCGCTCATCAGTTCTGCCTTGGGGTAGTCCAATTTGGCGCGGCTTCGCTTGACCCTTCCGCCCTCCATCACGACAAAGGCGTCGCCAAGCCGATAGGCGAAATCGGCGTTCTGTTCGACCAGCACGATGGCCATCTGCCCCTGTCCGCGCAGCAGTTCCAGCGCATCGCCGATCTGCTGGATGATATTGGGCTGAATGCCTTCCGTCGGCTCATCCAGCAGCAGCACCTTGGGGCGGGTGATCAGGGCACGGGCGATGGCCAGCTGCTGTTGCTGACCGCCCGACAGGTCGCCGCCGCGCCGCGATTGCATGTCGCGCAGGACCGGGAACAATTCAAAGATATGATCCGGAATCACATGGTCGGGTTTCGGCAGGCAGGCAAAGCCGGATTGCAGGTTCTCCAGAACGCTCATCATCGGAAAGACCTCGCGGCCCTGCGGGACATAGGCGATGCCGGCCCGCGCTGCCCTGACGGCTGATGACAGGGGCAGGGGGGCACCGCCGACCTCGGCCCGCTCCGCCTGTGCCGGATGTCGCCCCGCGATTGCTTTCAGCAGGCTGGTCTTGCCCACGCCGTTGTTGCCCATCACGGCGGTGATCTGCCCCACGGTCGCGGTCATGGAGACGTCGAAGAGGATCTGGCTTTGCCCGTATTTCAGGTCGAGATTCGCAATATCAAGCATGACCGCGCCCCAGATAGACATCGATCACGGTCGGATCGGCGGTGACATGTTCAAGACGCCCCTCGGCCAGCACCGCGCCCTCGTGCAGCACCGTGACCTTGCAGTCCAGGCGGCGCACGAATTCCATGTCATGTTCCACCACCACCACCGCGCGGGTCTTTGCCGCCTCCCGCAGGATGTCCGTTGTCTTTTCGCGTTCCTCCGCCGTCATGCCTGCGGCGGGTTCATCCACCAGCATCAGGCGGGGTTCCTGCGCCAGCAGCATGCCGATCTCCAGCCATTGTTTCTGACCATGGCTCAGCTCGCCCGCGACGCGGGTCAGACTGTCGCTCAGACCGATTTCTTCGGCGATCTTTTCGATCCGCGCGCCGTTGGCTGCGGTCTTCTTGTGCGTCAGCACCGCAAAGGGCCCGCGCGGGTTCTTCAGCGCCATGGCAAGGTTCTGCCGCACCGTCTGATCCTCGAACACGGTGGGTTTCTGGAACTTGCGTCCGATGCCCTCCTTGGCAATTTCGCTTTCCGACATGCCCAGCAGGGAAATGTTGCGCTCGCCCCAGATCACCTCGCCCTTGTCCGGCTTTGTCTTGCCGGTGACGATGTCCATGAAAGTGGTCTTGCCCGCGCCATTCGGCCCGATGATGGCGCGCAATTCGCCCTCGGCAAAGTTGATCGACAGGTTGTTGATCGCCCGGAACCCGTCAAAGGTGACGGTGACGCCATTGACCTCCAGCAGCATGCTCATGACGGTTTCCTCACCAGATAATCGAACAGCCCGCCAATGCCCTTGGGAAAGAACAGCGTGACGGCGACAAAGCTCAGGCCCAGCAGTACCAGCCACCAGTTCGTCCATTGGATCGTGTAGACCCACAGGTTGATGTCCGGCGCCCCGCCGCCGGTGAACCAGGACGACAGCAGCGACACGAAAGCGGCACCGATGACCGCCCCGTAAAGCCGCCCCCGTCCGCCGATGGCGACCCAGACCGCGAGATAGATCGAGGCGATGGGCGCGATTTCCCCGGGGTTGATGATGCCCGCCTGCGGGTAATAGAGCGCCCCGGCGATGCCCGACACGATGGCGGTTATGGTAAAGATGAACAGCTTGTAGCTTTCCACGTGGTAGCCCAGGAAGCGCACCCGCGCCTCATTGTCGCGAATGCCCTTCACCACGCTGCCCATCTTGCCCGACACCACCCAGGCAAAGAACAGATAGCCCGCGCCAAGCGCCAGGGCCGAGACGAGGAAGAACACCAGCGACAGGGCGGCCTGCGAGGTCTGCTCGAATCCGGGGATGTTCTGCAGGCCCGAGAGCCCGTTGTTGCCGCGCAACCCGCTGTCGTTCTGGAACAGGTACAGCGACAGCGCCAGGGTCATCGCCTGGGTCAGGATCGACAGGTAGACACCGGTCACCCGGCTGCGGAAGGCCAACCAGCCGAAGACCAGCGCCAGCAGGCCGGGAACCAGCACGACCATCAGCAATTGCAGGAACAGATTGTCGGCAAAGGCCCAGATCAGCGGAAATTCCGAACTGCCCACCACGCCGAAGATCTGGTTGCCGATGGCGTCCGAAATCTCTGCCGGGGTGGGGGGCAGGGGCTGACCGGCAAGGCTGCCCAGCACGATGCCCTCGGTGCGCGCATACATCAGCCACATGCCGATGGCATAGCCGCCGATCCCGAAGAAGGCGAAATGCCCCAGGCTGAGAATGCCGCAATAGCCCCAGACCACATCCATCGCGATGGCGATCAGGCACAGGCACAGCGTCTTGCCCAATGTCTTGACGAAAGAGGTGGAGATCACACCGATGCCGAAACCTTCGGACAGGATGGTGACCCCCAGCGTGAACAGCGCGAGCGCGCAGAGGAACCACAGGATGGAAGGGTTCTGCGCGATGAAACTGCGTCTCATGGCGCGACCCTCCCTGCGCGGGACGTCAGAAGATCTGCTGCACCCGTCGCGACAGCATGAAGCCATGTCCCTCTGCATTGCGGCAGGTCAGCCCGCTGCGCTCCGACTGGCAGGTGATCTCTGCGAAATGCCCTGTCTCGCCATAGGGCGCCACATCGGTGTAGCTTGATTTGCGCGGCGCGGTCTGGCTGCATTCCATCTGCACCGGACCATAGCGGTTCAGCGTGAAGGTGTGCCCCCAGTAGCCATTGCACCAGCCGGGCCGGGGCAGAACCGGCCCCGATGACCGTTCCGCGATGGTGCAGCTGATGTCGCCGCCCTCCAGCGAGCCGTTGCAATAGATATTGCCCGAGGGTGTTCTGAACCCATAGCCATCCGCCTGCGCCGACGTGGCCAGCAGAACGATCCCGAGCAATGCGTAAATGACCTTCATCTGAAATATCCGTGGTTGAATGGAACTGAGCCCTCAGGATACCGCGATCATGCATCATGTGAAGCCTCAATCTGCTGCCGCCCGGCCCTTGAGGGCGACAATGCCCTTGGGACGGAACTGGATGAAAAGAATGATGAAAAGGATCATGTAGGTCTGCGCCGCCAGGGTGTTGGAGGGGTTCAGCCATTCGATGCCCTTTTGCAGGAAGCCGATCATCGACGCCCCGGCAAGCGTGCCCCAGACATTGCCGACACCGCCCACGACCACGGTCATGAAGCTTTGAACGATGTAATCGGCCCCCATCTCGGAGGTGACTTTTGCGTAAAGCCCGATGGCCACGCCCGCGATTCCCGCGATGCCCGATCCCAGGCCAAAGGTCAGCATGTTGATCCGGTCCGGGTTGATCCCCATGGAGGCCGCCATGCCGGGGTTCTGGGTCACCGCGCGCACCTCAAGCCCCAGGCGTGTCCGGTTCAGCACCAGCAGGATCAGCGCCAGAAACATGAGCGCCAGGACAAAGATCGCGATGCGGATATAGCTGATGGCAATCACGTCATTGATCACCAGCGCCCCGTCCAGCCAGCCGGGCGAGGTCAGGGGCCGTGCCTGGGTGCCAAAGATGTTCTTGGCCAGCTGTTGCAGCGCGATGGAAATGCCGAAGGTGGCCAGCAGAGTCTCCAGCGGACGGTGATAAAGATGGCGGATCACCAGCCGCTCCATCGCCACCCCGGCCCCGAATGTCAGCGCAAAGGCCAGCGGCAGCGCAATGATGATCGAGACGGTGTAGTCGGGGACAAACTGCTGCACGACAAAGCCGGTATAGGCCCCCATCATGATGAATTCCCCATGCGCCATGTTGATCACGCCCATGACGCCAAAGGTGATGGCCAGCCCGATGGCGGCCAGAAAGTAGATCGAGGCCAGCGAAAGCGCATCAAGGCCCAGATCGGCGGCCTGACTGAAAGACACCCGCGTTTCGATGCCGTTCAGCACGGAACGGGCGGCATCGGTAACGGCGGGGTCGGCTTCGGCATAGCGTTGGAAGAAGACGTGGCTTTCAATCGCCTCCGCCTCGGCCTCGGCGCTCACACGGGGCGGCACCACGCCATCGGCAGCCAGCGCGTCATAGGCGGCGGCGCGACCGGCGTCATTGTCCAGCGCTGCAACGGGCATTCCGCCCACCATGCCACCGTCAATATGGGCGATCAGGGCGGCGCGGATGTCGCTCTGGGTCACAAGGGCAGGGGCAAGCCCGGCGGCCGAGAGCCGCGCATAGGCTTGCTGCGGGGTCAGATCGGTGCCGGGTTTGAGGATGCGCGCGATATTGGCGCCTTCCGGCAGCTCCTTTGCCACGTCATCCTGCGTGGAAAGGATGGTGTTGAGCACGGCACGCACGTCGACGGACAGATCCCCCGACAGCGCGTTGATGGCGGCCACGCGCCCGTCAGGGGTGCTGGCAAAGAGCGCGCCCAGCATCCCGGCCAGCCGCGATTTCACGCGTTTCAGTTCGGGGTCGGTCTCCGTCTCGATGGCGGCGGTCAGCGGGCCAAGCTGACTGGCGTCCATGCTGCGGGCAATCGCGTCGACAGCCGCGCGGCGCTTGCCGATATCGGGGTCGGACAATTGGAATTGCACCAGTGCCTCGCTGATCGCACGGCGCACACCGCCGTTGGGGCGGGCTTCGGTCAGCTTTGTCCCGGCGGCGGGGCCTGCAACGACAGCGGTATCCAGATCGATAAGTTCACCGCCCTTGCGGCGAAAGAACTGCCCGTCTTCATCGCGCTGCACGATCTCGCGGTCGCGCCAGGCCTCCAGAAAGGGAACCACCTGCGGCAGGCCGCTGGCCACCAGATCCACCAGCACCACATCGACACTGCGCCGACCGGGCTTGAGAACTTCATCGGCATGGGTTTGCAGGATGGGTTGCAGGCTTTGTGCCTGTGCGCCAGCGGGAAGGGACAGGCAAAGCGCCAGGGCCAGGAGAAACAGACGAAGCATCAGGGAAAGCCAATCATTCTTCAGGACAGTCGGCGCGGGGACTATCCCCGCGCCGCACCCGGTTCAGTAGTTGGATGTCAGCTGCACGCAGGACTTGGTTTCGGTGTTGTACATGCCGCAGCCAAGGTCCTTCCAATCCGATGTCAGGACAGCCGATTCCGGCAGGAAGTCTGTCCAGGCGTCGCCCGGTACTTCGTCGGTCTGGCTGACGATATCGAACTGGCCATCGGCGGTGATTTCACCGATCAGCACCGGCTTGGCCAGGTGATGGTTCGGCAGCATCACCGCCGTGCCCCCGGTCAGGTTCGGAAATTCCTGCCCGTACATCGCGCTGCGCACCGCATCCACATCGGTGGTGCCTGCCGCTTCAACCGCGTTTACCCACATGTTGAAGCCGATGTAATGCGCCTCCATCGGGTCATTGGTCACGCGGTCGTCGCCCATCTTGGCTTTCCAGGCGGCAACCCAGGCGTCGTTGGCCTCGGATTCTGCCGATTGGAAGTAGTTCCAGGCCGCCAGATGCCCGACAAGGTTGGAGGTATCGAGGCCGGACAGTTCTTCCTCACCCACCGAGAAAGCCACCACGGGGATGTCATCGGCAGAGATGCCCGCCGCTGCCAGTTCCTTGTAGAACCCGATGTTGGCGTCACCGTTGATGGTGGAAATCACGCCGACCTGCTTGCCGTCCGCGCCCAGTGCCACCACATCGGCCACGATGGTGGCCCAGTCGGAATGGCCAAAGGGCGTGTAGTTCACAAAGATGTCTTCCTGCGCGATCCCCTTGGACTTCAGATAGCTTTCAAGGATGTTGTTCGTGGTGCGCGGGTAGACGTAGTCGGTGCCCAAGAGCGCGAATTTCTCGACGCCCAGTTCCTCAAGGAAATAATCGGTTGCGGGGATCGCCTGCTGGTTCGGCGCGGCACCGGTGTAGAAGACGTTCCTGGAGCTTTCCTCGCCTTCGTATTGCACCGGGTAGAACAGCAGGCCGTTCAGTTCCTCGATCACCGGCAGCACCGATTTGCGGCTGACGCTGGTCCAGTTGCCAAAGATCACGTCCACATCATGCACCGTCAGCAGTTCGCGCGCCTTTTCGGCAAAGAGCGGCCAGTCGGAGGCCGGATCGACCACAACCGCCTCGATCTGGCATCCCAGAACACCGCCCTTGGCGTTCTGTTCCTCGATCAGCAGCAGCATGGTGTCTTTCAAGGTGGTTTCGGAAATCGCCATTGTCCCGGAAAGGGAGTGCAGCACGCCGACCTTCACGGGGTCGGCGCATTCGGCGGCAGCCATGACGGCGGAGCCCAGCAAGGCGCCCGTCACAAGAGCAGAGGTTTTAAGTTTCATTTATCAAACATCCCGGTTGTCGCTGCGGACGATCGGAATACCGCGAACGGTCCTTCCCAACCGGTGGCCGACCCGTGTAGTCAGACCCCGCAACTGTTGTTGTAGTCGCGTGGGGGAAGTATCTGCCAAGATGGCCCCCGCGCGGCGCTTTTGCCCGGATTGGGCAGCGTTACTAGGCGGGATGCGCTTGGCGATTCACTAGAATTTGCAGTCGATTTCGGGCGGCAGCAGGGCGATCTGCATAATTGTTGCCCGCAAGTTCGGCGCTTTGCACAACTTTTGGCCGGTTGTTGAACCCGGATTGCCGGTCAGGTGCTGCAACAGCGCAGTGGCAGAGGTGAAGGGGCCGGCAGGGCCGCGCCCCGGGGTTCTGCGGGTCGGGATAATCAGGGGTTGAAATCTGCCCTGTGCGGCAGGGCGCCGGGCCAGAAACGAAAAAGACCGCCAAATGGCGGTCTGTTTCAAAAGGACCCATTGGAGCGGGCGAGGCGATTCGAACGCCCGACCCTAACCTTGGCAAGGTTATGCTCTACCCCTGAGCTACGCCCGCTTCCTTGGGTGAGGGGGAGATACCCATCCCAGCCGCGCGCCGCAAGAGGGAAAAGGCGGTTTGAGGTGAAATTTTTTCAAACTTCCCCCGCGCCGTTCAGAACAGCGCATGTCCGATCAGGCCCAGAGCGCTGAACAGGATCATGGCCAGTGTCATCGCCATGCCGACCTGCCGCAGGATCATCTTTTGCGGGGTGGCGGAAAAGCCCACCGCATGCAGGAACCGCCCCGCCAGCAGGGTCATGCCCATCAGGTGAAGCGCGAGGGCGGGTGCGCCGCTCAATTCGCTGACCAGCAGCAGCATCAGACCGATGGGGGCATATTCGCCGCAATTGGCCTGGGCGCGCATGCGCTTGATCAGGGCCTTGTCGCCGACATCCCCCAGCGAGATCCTGTTGGCGCGCCGGTACAGGATGACCCGCGCGCTCAGGATCAGGAACAACAGCGCCACACATGCGGTATAAAGCGCGGTGACAGCGACGCTCACGGATATTTGCGTGCCGCTCGGGCGGTGGCCAGCGCGCCGCCGTTCTTTTTGGTCTGGGCGGTCGCGGTCCATTCATAGGTATGGCGGCCGCTGGGCGGGCAGGGGCTCTTGTACTTGAAGGCACCGGGCGCGATGACCTTCTGCCCGTTGTAGGCCACCACCCCGCCGCCGTGGTTGTAATTGGGCACGTCGCGGTCGGTCAGCTTGAAGCGGATGAATTTCGTGCCTGCGGGAACGCCACTGACCTGAAATGCGGGGTTGGCGACAGTGTTGGGCTTTCCGTTGGTGCAGGATTTCAGGCCTGACCAGTCAAAGCCGATGTCGAATGCAAGGGCGGGGCCTGCGGCAAGGATGCAGGTCGCTGCGAGAAGTATCTTTTTCATAAGGGAACCTCAAATGTTGTCCGGTCAGGTTCCACGCGCGTGGCGCTGCTGTCAATCACGCCAAATGCAAAAGGCCCCGACGCTTGTCGGGGCCTTTTGACGATTTGAGATGCCTTAACGCGTCCGACCTCTAACCTGAAGCATCCAGCGACATGAATGTCCCGAGAGCGCCGCAGGCGCGGCAGGGTATTCATGTCTCGGGATTAAGGTCGGGCGCTCTAGTGGCCGTGCTTGATGTCCCAGTCTTCCTGCTTCGGAAGCTGCTCGAACGTATGTTCGGGCGGCGGGCTGGGCAGGGTCCATTCCAGCGTATCGGCGAATTCGTTCCAGGGGTTGTTCGCCGTCACCTTCGCACCGCGGGTCAGCGAATAGGCGATGATCCCGAAGAAGAAGAGGAAGGAGGCAAAGCTCAGGAATGCGCCCATCGAGGACCAGTGGTTCCAGTAGGCAAAGGCCTCGGGATAGTCGATGTAGCGGCGCGGCATGCCCTGACGGCCCAGGAAGTGCTGTGGGAAGAACGTCAGGTTGGCCCCGATGAACATCGCCCAGAAGTGCAGCTTGCCGGCCCATTCGGGGTACATGCGGCCCGTCATCTTGGGGAAGTAGAAGTAGATCCCCGCAAAGATCGCGAACACGGCACCAAGGCTCATCACATAGTGGAAGTGCGCGACCACGTAATAGGTGTCGTGGTAGTAGCGGTCCACGGCGGCCTGGGACAGTACGATGCCGGTCACACCGCCGACGGTGAACAGGAACAGGAAGCCGAAGGCCCAGAGCATCGGTGTCTTGAACTCGATGGAGCCGCCCCACATCGTGGCGATCCAGCTGAACACCTTCACCCCTGTCGGCACCGCGATGACCATCGTGGCCAGCATGAAATAGGCCTGCTGGTTCAGCGACATGCCGACGGTGTACATGTGGTGCGCCCAGACGACAAAGCCCAATGCGCCGATCGCGATGATCGCCCAGACCATCGGCAGGTAACCGAAGACCGGCTTGCGCGAGAAGGTCGCGATGACGTGGCTGATGATGCCGAAGCCGGGCAGGATGATGATGTAGACTTCCGGGTGGCCAAAGAACCACAGGATGTGCTGGTACAGGATCGGGTCGCCGCCGCCAGCCGGGTCAAAGAAGGCAAAGCCGAAGTTGCGGTCCATCAGCAGCATGGTGATGGCACCGGCCAGCACCGGCAGCGCCAGCAGGATCAGCCAGGCGGTGACAAAGATCGACCAGGAGAACAGCGGCACCTTGAACAGGGTCATGCCGGGGGCGCGCATGTTCAGGAAGGTGGTGATCATGTTGATCGCGCCCAGGATCGAGGAGGCGCCGGAGACGTGAACCGCGAAGATCGCAAGGTCCATCGACATGCCGCCTTCTTTCACCGAAAGCGGCGGATACAGCACCCAGCCAACGCCGGAACCGGCCTGGCCGTTGCCACCCGGTGCCAGCACGGAGCAGACCGCAAGGGTTGTACCGGCAACGTAGAGCCAGAAGGAAAGGTTGTTCAGCCTCGGGAACGCCATGTCAGGCGCGCCGATCTGCAAGGGCATGAAATAGTTGCCAAAACCGCCGAACAGCGCCGGAATCACCACAAAGAACATCATCAGGATGCCGTGGCCGGTGATCAGCACGTTCCACAAATGCCCGTTTGGCGTACAGGTGGCCGCAGAATCGGCGAACATCCGTGCGCCTTCCATGCACATGTACTGAACCCCGGGGTTCATCAGCTCAAGGCGCATGTAGACGGTGAAGCCCACCGACACGAAACCCGCAAGCGCGGAGACGACGAGGTACAGAATACCGATGTCTTTGTGGTTGGTGGACATGAACCAGCGGGTGAAGAAACCGCGCTCGTCGTGGTGGTCATGGCCTTGAATGGCTGCGTCTGCCATGCGGTGCCTCCTGAAACTTGAACTCATGGGTCACACCACGCCTGTCGGCTGTCATGCGGTGCGGATTGAGAGCCGTTCTAAAGCGGCTTGGCGCAGGGGGCAATGGGCGAGGTGTCGCAGGGCGGGGTTATTTTGCGGCTGCGGCGCGGTTTTTTCGAAGCCGGCGGGGAAGGTCAAAGGGTTCCGGGCTTTCGCTCAGGCGGTCACGGCGGGCAGGGGCCCGAACACCTGATCGAAGGCCGCATGCAGGGCCACGTCGACATCGGCCATGCTGACCGGCAGCCCTAGGTCCACCAGCGAGGTGACCCCGTGGTCGCTGATCCCGCAGGGGACGATACCGGAAAAATGCTCCAGATCCGGTTCCACATTGATGCTGATGCCGTGAAAGCTGATCCATTTCCGCAGGCGGATGCCGATGGCGGCGATCTTGTCCTCTGCCGGGGTGCCGTCGGGCTGTGGTGTCTTTTCCGGGCGCTGCACCCAGACGCCAACGCGGCCTGCGCGGATTTCGCCGGTGACATTGAACTGCTCCAGCGTGGTGATCACCCAATCCTCAAGCTGGCGGACAAAGCAGCGCACGTCGCGGCCGCGCGCGGCAACGTCCAGCATCACATAGGCGACGCGCTGGCCCGGTCCGTGGTAGGTGTATTGCCCGCCCCGTTTGGAATCATGAACGGGAAAGCGACCCGGATCGGTCAGATCCTCCGCCCGGGCAGAGGTGCCTGCGGTGTAAAGTGGCGGATGTTCGACCAGCCAGATGCATTCCTCGGCCTCACCGGCGCTGATCGCGGCCACGCGCGCTTCCATCCACGCCTCCGCGGCGCGGTAGTCGGTCAACCCGTCCGTGACAATCCATTCCACCATGGCGGATGTTTAGGCGCGATCGGCAGGCGCGACAAGATCACACGTTGCCGGGGCTGCCCGCCTCAGAATGGTTGAATCCCGGCATGGAAAAACATATAATGACTTTTGAATGTTTATCCTGCCTGCGCGTCGATCTTTCCCAGACGGCACCGGGCTTTGGGAAAGGACCCCGCGCATGTCGTTGAACAAAGGCCATCTTGATCCTGCTGGCATTGGTCCGGCGCGGAGGGGGCGGTGATGGAAACCGCTTTCACACCTATTCAATCCCTTGCGGGGGGCGCGCTGATCGGTCTGGCTGCCGTATTGCTGATGGGGCTGATGGGCCGGATCATGGGGGCAACCGGCGTTCTGGCCGGTCTGTTGACGCCTGCGGGCTTTGCCGATTGGTCCTGGCGGGCGGCGGTCGTGGCGGGGATGGTCAGCGGTCCCGCTCTCGTGATGCTGGTCACGGGTGAATTTCCGCAGGTCCAGGTTCCGGTCTCCCGCATGATGCTGGTCATCGGCGGGCTGATTGTCGGGGTGGGCGTGACCTTTGGGGCGGGATGCACCTCGGGCCATGGGGTCTGTGGCATGGCGCGGCTGTCACCCCGCTCCATCCTGGCGACGCTGACCTTCATGCTGGCCACCGGCATCACGGTCTATCTGCTGCGCCATGTGATGGGGGGCTGAGCCATGCGCATTGTCATCTGCTATCTGATCGGCCTGATTTTCGGGGTCGGCATCTCGATCTCCGGCATGGCCAACCCGGCCAAGGTCCTGAACTTTTTCGACGTCGCGGGCAGCTGGGACCCCAGCCTTGCCTTTGTCATGGGCGGCGCGCTGCTTGTCACCTTCATCGGCTACCGCGTGGTGCTGAAACGCCCCGGGCCGCTGCTTGACAACCGCTTTCACCTGCCCGCAAGCCGCGACTTCGATCTGCCGCTGATCGCGGGCTCCGCAACCTTCGGGATCGGCTGGGGCATTGCCGGTTTCTGCCCCGGCGGCGCACTGCCCGCATTGGGAACAGGGCAGACCGAAGTTGTGATCTTTGTTGCCGCGCTGATTGGCGGTATCGTGATTGCAAAGCTCATGCAGGTGGCCCTGTCGCGCAGGTCCGATGTCACAGCGTAATGGAGGAAATCCAATGACCTATCCCGTGGACATGTCCGTCAAACCCGAGGTCTCGGCGCATTTTGACGAGGCGACAAACACCATCAGCTATATCGTGCGCGATCCGGCAAGCGTGCATTGCGCCATCATCGACAGCGTGATGGACATCGACTATGCCGCAGGCCGCATCACCTATGACCACGCCGATGCCCTGATCGCCGAGATCGAGAGCAAGGGCCTGAAACTGGACTGGATCATCGAAACCCATGTCCACGCCGATCACCTCAGCGCGGCGCCCTATATCCAGCAAAGACTGGGGGGCAGGATCGGTGTCGGTGAAAAGATCATGGTGGTGCAGGAAACCTTCGGCAAGATCTTCAATGAGGGCACCGAATTCCAGCGTGACGGCTCGCAGTTCGATGCGCTGTTCAAGGACGGTGACACCTACAAGGTGGGCGAGATGACCTGCTTTGCCATCTATACGCCGGGCCATACGCCGGCCTGCATGGTGCATGTGATGGGCGATGTGGCCTTTGCAGGGGATACGCTGTTCATGCCCGATGGCGGATCGGCGCGGGCGGATTTCCCCGGTGGCGATGCGGGCCAGCTTTATGACAGCATCCAGAAGGTGCTGTCCCTACCCGACGAGATGCGCCTGTTCATGTGCCACGATTACGGCCCCAATGGCCGCGCGATCCAGTGGGAAACCACGGTTGCCGCGCAAAAGGCGGACAACATCCATGTCGGCGGGGGCAAGACCCGCGAGGAATTCATCAAGTTCAGAACCGAACGGGACGCGCAGCTGGCGGTGCCAAAGCTGATCATCCCGTCGCTTCAGGTGAACATGCGTGCCGGCGAACTGCCCCGGGACAAGGATGGCAACCTGATGCTCAAGGTGCCCGTGAACGGCATCTGAGGCAGCACCGCGTTTCCGGACCGGCCGGGGCCGGTCAGGCCGCGTGCTTTTCGCTCAGCACCTTGGTCAGCATCCGCGCATAGGTTTCGGCACCCTGCGCGCCGGTCAGCAGATAGCGTTCGTCGAATACCATCGAAGGCACGCCCGATATCCCGCGCGATGTCCAGAATTCCTGGCGCTTGCGGGTTTCTGCGGCGTGGCTGCCGCTCTCCAGCACCGCGCGGGCCGCATCGCGGTCAAGACCGACCGAACCCGCAACCTCTGCCAAGACCTCATGATCCGACACATCGCGCCCCAGCGTGAAATGCGCATCGAAAAGCGCAAGTTTCAGCGGGTGCTGCAGGTGTGCTTCCTGCGCCCAGTCCAGCAGCTGATGCGCGGCAAAGGTATTCACGATGCGGCTGTCCGCGTCGAAATTGAAGGCGAACCCCAGGTCATTGCCCAGATCCACCAGCCGCCTGCGGTTTTCGGCAGACTGGGCGGCACTGGCACCGTATTTTTCGGCGATATGCTCGGTCAGGTTCTGCCCTTCGGCGGGCATGGCGGGGTTCAGCTCAAACGGATGCCAGCGGATAAAGGCGCCGGCCCCGGTCATCGCGAGGGCCTGCTCAAGCTGTTTGTAGCCGACAATGCACCAGGGGCACATGACATCAGACACGATATCGACCTGCACGACTTTGTCCTGCGGGGGAGGGGCGGTATCGGTCATTGGCGTATCCTTTCGGCTGGCATTCAGCTTTGTACTTCGGTGTCCCTGCGCAAATTTTCAATATTCGCAGCGGCAAATCGGGCCAAAAAGGTTCCCGGGCCGGATTATGTTGTGTTAGCCTTTTCGCAATACCCATAAAACGATTCATTTTCGGAGCGGACATATGATTTACAAATTGATGACAGGGGCCGTTCTGGCCCTTTCGGTGGCGGTTGTTCCGGCAGAGCGGGTTGAAGCGGATGCAGGCGATTTCATTGCAGGCGCCATCATCGGCGGCATCGTGGGGGCCAATGCGAACAAGCAGCGGCGCACGACAACCAAGCGGCGCACCTATCGCAAGAAATCCACCCGCTCATCGCTGCCCTCCACCCAGGAAGGCAAGAACATCCAGGCCTCGCTGAACTATTTCGGCTTTGATGCGGGGACCGTGGATGGCCAGCTGGGGCGAAAGACCCGCAATGCGGTGTCACAGTACCAGGCCTACCTCGGATATCCCGTTACCGGACAGCTTTCCGCCTTTGAGCAGAACCTGCTGATCTCCAGCTACAACCGCGCGCAGGCCGGGGGCTATGCGGTTCAGCAGCAGGTCGCGGCGACGCCGGATGGCACCCGTGGTCTGCTCAAGACCTATCGCGCGGAAATGGCGGGCCAGTCACCGGCGGGCAACGGGGCTGCGCCCACGACAACCATCGTCGTTGCACCGCAGCAGGTGCCGCAGGCCGGCGCCACGATGGCGGCCACGGCACCGGCGGCACCGCTCTCCGGGATGAGCTCTCTTGCCGCCGCGGTTGCACCGGCACCTGATTCCGGCACCGGTGGCCTGCCGAACTTCCTCGGGGCTGGAACCCAGGCCTCGCTTGCCTCGCATTGCAACACCGTGTCGCTGATCACCAACACCAACGGCGGCTTTACCACGCTGGCCAGCATGACAGACCCGAATGTGGCGCTGAACGAGCAATTCTGCCTGGCGCGGACCTATGCCATTGCCGAATCGGAGGAGCTGGTCAGCCAGATCCAGGGGTTCACCCCCGATCAGATCGCCCAGCAATGCGCCGGTTTCGGCCCCGCGATGAAGGACAAGGTCGCGGCCCTGTCGCTGAAACCGCGCGAGGCGGTGGTGCAGGACGTTTCGGCATTTGTGCTGACCACAGGCATGTCGCCTGCACAGCTTCAGGGCACGGCCAAGATCTGTCTCGGCGTCGGCTATCGCACCGACAACATGGATGTGGCGGTGGGCTCTGCCCTGCTGCTCTTTACATTGGGTGAAGGGGTCTATGGCGAGCTGATGGGCCACCACCTGAGCCAGGGCTTCGGCCCTGCCAAACGTGTGGACATGGCGCAAAGCTGGTATCAGGCAGGCCTTGCCGCTGCCGATTCCGGTGCCGCGGCGGTCTTTGTCCCCGGCCAGCCCGAGCGGACGGAACTGATCCGCGCCGCGGCAAGCCGTTCGGGCGGGGTTCAGGGCTCTGCCCTGCCGACACCGCAACCGGCTTCCGGCAGCGCATTGCCCACATTCTCGATCAGCGAATAACCCCGGCACAGCCGGGCGTGACGGCACCCCGCAGCGGATGCGCTGCGGGGGGCCTTTTTTTGTTTTCTTTTCCTCTTCACAAGCCGCACGGCTTTGTCTAAACCGCCTTCACCATCCATGGCGTGCGGTCGTGGCGGAATGGTAGACGCGCAGCGTTGAGGTCGCTGTGGGGTAACACCCGTGAGAGTTCGAGTCTCTCCGACCGCACCAACTTCCCAAAGTCAAACCATGCAGCCGGTTGTTCGAGCCTAATCTTATCCTGTTCGAACGGGCGCATTGTCCTTACCCTGTCCCTGCCACAAACTGGCCGGTGGTCAGCGCAGCAAAACCGCGCCGGACCGGGGCCTTGTATCGGAGGTTGGCTGATGGATCTCGACCTGCAGGATAAGCATGTTCTCGTGACCGGCGCGTCGAAAGGCATCGGGCTGGCGATTGGGCGTTCATTTGCGCAGGAGGGCGCGCGGATCACACTTGTCTCTCGCCGGGAGGATGCGTTGCGCAGCGCCGCCGAGGAGCTGAGAGAACACAGCGGCGGGATCATTGGCCACATCACGGCGGATCTGTCGAAGGAGGAGGAGCGCGCGGCCCTGTTTGACCAGGCGCCGGACATCGACATTCTGGTGAACAACGCCGGTGCCATCAAGTCCGGCCCGCTGTCCGCGCACAGCATGGAAGACTGGCGCACAGGGTTCGAGCTGAAGGTCTGGGGGTATATCCACCTTTGCATGCTCTATGCCCCCCGGATGCGCGAAAGGAAATCCGGCACGATCATCAATGTCATCGGGATGGGCGGACGGGCTGTGCGGCCCTCCTATATCATCGGTGCGGCCGGGAATGCGGCCCTGATCGGCTTTACCAATGCGCTGGGGGCGGAAACCCCGCAGGACAACCTGCGTGTCTTTGGCATCAATCCTGCTGCCACGCGGACCGACCGCATGACAGACAGGCTTCGCAGCGAGGCGCGTCAGCAGTTCGGCGACGAAAACCGATGGGCGGAGTTGCTGAACCCGGACCAATATCCCTTTGGCCGGCCTGCCCACCCGCAGGAGGTGGCGGATCTTGCCGTCATGCTGGCCAGCCCCAGGGTGCATTACCTGTCCGGCACGGTGATCGATATGGATGGCGGCAGGCAATGGGCGGGCTGAGAAGCCGGGGCAGTGTCAGGCCAGTATTTCCAGCCACAGCCAGACCGTCAGCAGCGACGCGCCGGTTGCAATCAGCACGGATGACGCGGCGACGCGGCGGCCCTTGCCGTACATATTGGCAAAGATATAGGCGTTGAACCCCGGTGCCATGGCCGCTGTCAGCACGCCGGAGCGGAAGCCATCCTGCGGCAGCGACAGGGCCGTGCCAAAGCTCCAGACCAGCGCGGGATGCACCAGCAGGGCGATCATGCAGACCATGGCGATGGCAATCTTGTCACCTTCGGGCCTGTATTGGATCAGCACACCCCCCAGCGCAAAAAGTGCGGCGGGCAGGGCGGCGCGGGCGATCAGCGACAGAGCGTCATCGACAACGCCGGGGATCGGCTGACCGGTCAGGTTGAAGGCAAAACCGCCCAGGATGGCCAGCACCAGCGCATTGCTGAACATCGACCGCCCGACAGCGCCTGCCAGTTTCACCGTGGACTGGCCCCGGTTGCGCACAACCTCCATCACGGTGATGCCCAGACCGTAGCAAAACGGCGAATGCAGGGCGATGATCGCATAGTTGCCGGTCAGGGCATCCGGCCCATAGGCGCGTTCCGCGATGGGCAGGCCCAGCAGGACCGAATTGGAGAACAGGCAGCAAAACCCGATTGCCACGCAATCCTCCCAGGGCCGTTGCAACAACAACCGCGCGCCAAAGATCCCCAGCGCAAAGCAGATCGCGGCCCCGGCATAGAAGCTGATCAGCAGGTCGGGGTCGAAATCACTGCCAAGGTCCAGTTTCGCAATCGCCTGGAACAGCAGGCAGGGGATGGCGAAGTTCTGGGTGAACTTCATGACCCCATCAATGCCGGAGATCGGGAACAGCCCGCGCCAGACGGCAAAATAGCCAAAGCCGATGACCAGGAAGACAGGCAGGATGACGTCGAGAAGGTTCTGCACGATCTGGGCTTTCGCTTTGCCGGGAGCGCCGGGGGTTTCACACCCCCGGACCCCCGTGGGAATATTTGGAGCCAAAAAGAGGTCAGGTCAGGGGAAAACGCAACACCATGCCGTCATAGGCGGGTTCGATGTGGTCAGGGGTTTCAGCGGCAAGGGTACGGTAATCGAGATCGTTGTGCATGTTGGTCAGCACCGCGTGGTCCGGCGTCAGCGCAGCGATCCAGTCCAGGGTCTGGGCCAGATGGCTGTGGGTCGGATGCGGTGCCCGGCGCAGGGCGTCGACGATCCAGCAGGTCAGCCCCTGCAACTGGGACCAGGCATCTTCGGGAATGCTCACGACATCAGGCAGATAGGCGACATTGTTCATCTTGAATCCCAGCGCGTCCATGCCGCCGTGATTGACCAGAAAAGGCGAAAAGGTCAGCGCGCCGCCGGGCCCGTCGATGGTCACATCGCCGTCGATGTCGTTCATTTCCAGGATCGGGGGATACATCGACCCTTCGGGCCGGATGAAAGCATAGCCGAACCGCTCCAGCAGGGCGGCGCGGGTGGGGGCGTCGGCCCAGACCGGCAGCCGCGCGCGCATGTTGATGACGATCATCCGCAGATCGTCCAGCCCGTGCACGTGATCGGCATGGGCATGGGTATAAAGCACCCCGTCCAGCCGCCCCACACCTGCGTCAAGCAACTGGCTGCGCATGTCGGGGGAGGTGTCGATCAGCACCGTGGTGGTGCCTGCATCGGTGATCCGTTCCACCAGCGCGGAACAGCGGCGGCGGTGATTGCGCGGCTCCCCGGGGTCGCAATCGCCCCAGTGCCCGCCAAGACGGGGTACGCCGCCCGAGGATCCGCAGCCCAGTATTGTGACCCGCATCTCGGCCATCAGGCGGCCTTTTCAAACTGCGCAGCCTTGCTGAACAGGCGGTCGAAATTTTCCTGCGTGCGCGCGGCGAAATCGGCGTAGTCGAGGCCGAAGGTCTCGGCCGCGCGGCGCGCGGTATGGGCGGTAAAGGCGGGCTCGTTGGTCTTGCCCCGGTGCGGCGGCGGGGCGAGATAGGGGGCATCGGTTTCGACCAGGATACGGTCCATCGGCGCATTGGCAAAGATGTCGCGCAGTTCCTGCGATTTGGGAAAGGCGGTGATGCCCGACATGCTGAGGTAGAACCCCAGGTCCAGCGCGGTGCGGGCCAGTTCGGCCGATGAGGAAAAGCAATGCATGACGCAGGGATATGCGCCATTTGCATATTCCTCGGTCAGGATCGCGGCCATGTCGTCATCGGCGTCGCGGGCATGGATGATCAGCGGCAGCCCGGAGTCGCGCGCAGCGGCAATATGGATGCGCAGCGAAGTCTTCTGCACCTCCGCGCTTTCGGCGGTGTAATGGTAATCCAGCCCGGTTTCGCCGATGCCGACCATCTTGGGGTGGCGGGTCAGCGCCATCAGCGTATCGTGGCTGACCAGCGGTTCGGCGGCGGCGGACATCGGGTGGGTGCCTGCGGCGTAAAAGACCGGCGCATGTGCCTCGGCAATGGCGCGCACGGCGGGTTCATTGCGCAGCCTGGTGCAGATGGTGACCATACGTGTCACGCCAGCCTCTGCCGCGCGGGCGATGACCTGCGGCAACTGGCCTTCGAAATCGGGGAAATCGAGGTGGCAGTGGCTGTCGGTGATCTGCGGGGTCATGCCTGTAATCCTAGCGCGGCGCGTTTTCTGCGATCTTGAGCAGGGTATCTAGGACCAGCGCGGCAGGGTCAAGGTTGACCGCCAGCCCATGTTGCGCGCGGTCGGAGACCTGTTGCGCCAGATTGGCCCAGATCCGGCCCTGATGTGGCGTGGGGGCCAGCCGCGCCAGAGTCTGTGCCTCGCCCCTTGCCGCCTCGATTGCGGGCGGCGCACCTGTGGCCCCGGTCCGTGCCAGCCGGGCCAGCATCAGGTCGACCAGGGTGAACAGCAGGTTCAGCTTTTCTTCCGCCCCGCGCTGGGCGGCGGCTTCGGCCAGTTTGATGGCGCGGGCGCGGTCCATGCGCGGCATCGAGGACAGCAGGGCGATCAGTTCCGCATAGATCTGCAACCCGCCCATCAGCGACAGCCGCAGGGCCCCGCCGACCGAGCCGCCGGAAAGTTCGGCCAGGGCCGCCGGATCGCCATCGACCGCGACGCCGGAGGCGGCAAGGGCCGCCGCCATCTGATCGGGGTCAAGCCTGCCCAGCCGCAGCGTGCGGCAGCGCGACCGGATCGTGGGCAGCAACCCGGAGGGCTGGTGGCTGATCAGCAGCAAAATGGCCCGCGCGGGCGGTTCTTCCAGCATTTTCAGCAGGGCATTCGCGGCGTTGACGTTCATCACATCCGCATCGTCGATGATCACCACGCGGCGCCCGCCGTCGGCGGCGGACATCTGGAAAAAACCGTTCAGCGCGCGGATGTCATCGACCACGATCTGCTTGCGCATCCGTTTGGTGTCCGGGTTCACGCTGCGGGTGACGGATTTCAGCGCGCCTTCACCGCCCGAGGCCACGCGCCGTGCAACGGGATGACCGGCATCTATGTCCAGGGTCCGGGGCGCAGGCGTGTCAAACATGCCGCCCGCGTCGGGATCGGGCGTGGCCAGGACAAAACGCGTAATCCGCCAGGCCAGGGTTGCCTTGCCCACACCGCGCGGACCGCTCAGCAGCCAGGCATGATGCAGCTTGCCGCTGTTCCAGGCCTCCAGGAATCCCGCTTCGGCCTCCGCCTGTCCGATCAGGGCGGGGGTATCGCGCGGATGCAGGGCACCGTCGAGCTGATCGGGATGTGGGACCTCGTCGTTCATGGGTTTCGTTTACCACGGATCGCGGCGGTTGAAAGGGGGCGGTGGTGGGATGGCACCGTCAAGCCACAGGCAACAACCTGTGGTCGCAACTTGCGATGCAAACGGCACATTAAAGCCAGAATTGCCCCTGCATCCCCCGATTGGGGGAGTGACCAAACGCCGTTTCACAAGGCTATTGAACGCATGGTTCTGCCTGTGCCCTGCGAATTCCGTGCCGGGCCGGAGGGCATCCATCTGAATGTGTTTTGAGCCACGAAGGGGAAATTCTTGTGAACAATCAAAGTATTTTACGTGCCGGTCTGCTGGGGGCAGCCTGCCTCGCGATGGCGGCCTGCACCAGCAATGCGGTTGGCGGCGGACCGGGTGGCGGACCCGGCGGCGGACCGGCTGCAACCCGCGCCGAATATGACGCCAAATTCGACGAATTGTCGAACACCACAAGCCTGGCGCCGACCAGTGTCGAACTGGTGGGGCAGGGCACGTTCCGCGGCTCCACGCTGCTGAACATCACCGCCAACGACAACACCAATACCACCGGTTTTGCGCTTGGCGATCTGGAAGTTCAGGCGGATTTCGACAATGAGACCATCGCCGGGACCGCCACCAATTTCCGCGGCGAACTGGGCGGCGAAGCCTTCACCCTCGACGGTACGCTGGACAGCGCAGACGGCATCGCGCCGTCGGTCCTCTCTGAGGAGACCCAGCCGATCATCCTGCCCCCCGGCGTGCCGCCAATCCCCGGCGCACCCACCGAAGTCGTGACCAACGTCTTTACCCTGAACATGGGCGGCGAACTGGTTGATCCGGTCAGCGGCAGCATCGGTCAGGTCAACCTTGGCCTCGGCGGTTCCTTCCTTGGCCCGGTTGGCGGCGGTCAGGCGCAGGCGGCTGTCGGACCGGCCACGGTTGTCGTGACAGACCGGCCCGGCGGCGCGCCGATCCTCATCGGCGGCGGCGGGACATTCGTGCTGGAACGCGAATAACACCTCCCCGACCTCGTACCTCCGGAAAAGGCCCCCTTTGCGGGGCCTTTTGCCGTTTTTGGGGGCGTCTGGTGTCGCATGAGGCACAAGCCGCGCGCATGTCGGTGCCAGCCGTCAGACGCGCCGCTTGGGTAGAAACCCGTCCGCCACCGCGCGGACATCTGAGGCCACGTCATCAACAGCCCTTGCGCCGTCGAGAACCCGGAACCGGTCCGCAAATTCATCGGCCAGCGCCAGGAACCCCGCGCGCATGGCCTTTTGCAGATCCTCGCCGAAATCCTCAAACCGTTCCTCGGCCCCCTTGCGGGACAGGGCGCGGCTCAACCCTTCGGTGGGGTCCATGTCGATCAGGATGGTCAGATCCGGCTCGACCCCGATCATGAGGTCATGCAACCGGTCCACGACGCCGCGCAGATCGCCGCGCGACAGGCCCTGATACATCCGGGTCGAATCCGCAAAACGGTCGCAGATCACAACCTTGCCCGCCGCAAGCGCGGGCCGGATGGTGCGTTCCAGGTGATCGCGGCGCGCGGCGGTGAAGAGCAGAATCTCGGTTTCCGCCGACCAGCGGTCGGGATCGCCCTGCAGGACCAGCGCGCGGATCTCCTCCGCCCCGGGAGAGCCGCCGGGCTCCCGCGTCAGGATCACGTCACGGCCTGCGTCGCGCAGATGATCGGCCAGCAGCCTGGCCTGGGTGGATTTTCCCGAACCGTCGATGCCCTCAAAGCTGATGAACAGCCCCTTGTCGCTCACGAGGCTTCCTGCGGACCTGCATTGATCCGCGCCAGCAGATGCTGCGCCGCTGCGGCCAGTTTGATCATGAAGCCGCCGGGGGCCACATCATCGGAGGCAACCAGCGGCACGCGCACTTCCGGCAGGCCTTCGCGGGTGATCACCAGTTCCCCCATCTCGGCGCCCTTTTCGATCGGAGCCTTGAAAGGCATCTGATAGATCGCCTCTGCCGTGACATCATTGCTGCCGGTAAAGGGGGTCAGCATCGTCAGCTTGTCTTTCAGCTCCAGCCCCACGGTCTGCACGGCACCCAGCGCCACAGGCACTTCGGTGATCTGCGTGCCGGCCTCGCCCAGGGTGCGTTCAGAGAACTGGCGGAAGGCCCAGTTCACGATGGCTTCGGATTCCTGCGCGCGTGCTTCGGCGGTATCCAGCCCCGAGATCACGAAAACCACGCGCCGGTTCCCCTGTTTAGCCGATCCGACCAGCCCGTAGCCCGCCTCGGATGTGTGGCCGGTCTTCAGACCGTCTGCGCCAATCCCCAGCTTGAGCAGCGGGTTGCGGTTGTAGCGGTTCGCCGACTCGTTCGCATCAAACAGGAACTCCTCTTCGGCGAACATCGGGTAGAACTGCGGGAATTCCGTGATCAGTTTGGTGGCCACCAACCCGAGGTCGCGCATCGACATGCGGTGGCCCGGCTTGGGCCAGCCGTTGGAGTTCATGAAGGTCGAATTGGTCATGCCCAACTGCTGCGCACGGGTGGTCATGTCGCGGGCGAAACGCGCTTCGGTCCCCGACAGCGCCTCTGCCAGGACCACGCAGGCGTCATTGCCCGACAGCACGATGATGCCGCGCAGCAGATCTTCGACCGACACCCGTTCGCCCTGTTGCAGGAACATGGTGGAACCGCCGTAGGACGCCGCATCGGCAGAGACGAGCAATTCGTCATCCAGTTCCAGCCGCCCGTTCTCCAGCGCCTCGAAGGCCATGTAAAGCGTCATCAGCTTGGACATGGAGGCGGGCGGCAGCGGCTGGTCCGCATTCTTGGCCAGAAGCACCGTGCCGGTGGTCAGGTCATAGACATAGGCGGCACTTGCCTTGGTCTCGAAGGCTTGGGCGGGAAGGCTGAACAGGATCAGCGCCAGGCAGGCAGCGAAGTGGCGGATCATGGTCTGGGAAAGCTCCTGTGATTAGCTCGACACGGCATAGGCGTCCGAGAACCCTTCGCCCTTGATCTTCTTGACCAGGCTGTTGAGTTCGGACTGGCTGGTGACCGGGCCGACAACGACACGCCAGAAGGGCTTGCCATTGATTTCTGATTTCTTGACCGTCGGGACCAGCCCGGCGCCGCGCATCTGTTTGGCCGCGCGTTCGGCATTGGCTTCGACACTGAAAATGCCGATCTGAACATAGGGTTTGGACAGGCTGGATGCCGGTTTCGGGGCAGGTGCCGCAGGTTTTGCTGCCGCCGGGGCTGCAGGGGCGGCCGCCGCGGGTGCGGGTGCTGCCGCATCAATGGCCTGTTCGGCCGATGCGATGGGGTCCAGCGTTGTTTCCGTCACATCCGATGGGGCCTGCACGCTCGCGGCGGCGGCCTCGGCTTCGGCGGTTTCCTCGGCCTCTTCACGGCGCAGGGCAATCACGTTCAGCGGTGCGGGCGCGCCGGCCAGAACATTCAGTGCTGCGGCGGCGTCCGATGACATCTGCAGGTTCGGGCCGGGCAGTTCACGCTCGCGCCGGAACAGGGCGCCAATCACGAACTTTCCGTTCGCCTCGTTGCGGATGATCACCCGCTCGGGTTCGGTCACATCGGGATGCGCCACCCAGACGCCCCCCAGCGAGGGGCGGCCATCCCACAATCCCTGGTCTGTCACGTTGAAGACCTCGGGTGCCTCCACATCGCGTTCCACCAGCTTGGTGGAGCGGGTGGCACCTGCCGTGCTGGCCTGTGCCTTGGGCTTGAGGAAGCCAAGCTGCCCGGTGTCTTCGCAGCCTGCCAACAGGCCCACCGACAGGACCAGACCTGCCATCACGGTCAAACGGCCTGCGCGGCTGTCGGGGCGGGAAATAAGCCTGCTCATCAATTTGTCGTCCTTGCCTGCTGGCCTGATGGGCCATTTCACGCCGCAACTTGCGGCAACGCTCAACACCCCCTTGGACGAGGGTTTTGCCGCACTCTAACCTGCAAGGGACAGCCTGAAAAGGCTGGGCTGCCCTGATCGGCAAATTTCCCCGTGTGACGGCCGGTAAATTCGGCACATCGGAGCATTTGCCGAATCGATTGCGGCACTCTAGGAGGGGGGCGTTGCGGAGGTTTGGCAGAGTGGTCGAATGCACCGGTCTTGAAAACCGGCGGGCGTGAGAGCGTCCCCAGGGTTCGAATCCCTGAGCCTCCGCCACGACGAAATTTTCCCCGATATCACTAGATGGCTTAGAACTACCTAACTCGCTGTACGTGCGGGCTTTCATGCTGGCGCAAGGTTTCTCTCGCTTTCATTCGGTTTCACCTGTACGCTTTCATTGCGTGGTATGAATGGTGGTACGGATGGCGGCGCTATCGGGCAAACTGACGAAACGACTGGTGGAGAACCTGGGACCGGGGCGGCATGGGGACGGCGCGGGCCTGTATCTGGTTGTCGATCCATCCGGCGCGCGGCGTTGGATTGTGCGTGTCACGGTGAAAGGCCAGAAGAACCAGAAGGGCGCGCCGCTCCGCACCGACTTCGGGCTTGGGGGCGCTGACGTGGTGACGCTCAACACGGCGCGCGAACGGGCGCTGGAGTATCGCCGGATGGCGAAGTCCGGCCTGAACCCACGTTTCAATGCCCAGCGCGACGTACCGAGTTTCGAGGAACTGGCGCAGCAGGTGCACATTGACCGGATGCCGACTTGGAAAAACGCCAAGCACGGGGCGCAATGGCTGAACACTTTGCGCGACTATGCCTTCCCCAAGATTGGACGGATGCCGGTCGATGCCATCGGGCAACCCGAGGTACTCATGTGCCTCTCCCCCATCTGGACCGACAAGCACGAAACGGCGCGGCGGCTGGCCCAGCGCATCAAGACGGTGCTGGACGTGGCGCGGTCGCGCGGGTTCCGCGAGGGTGAGAACCCCATTACGGCGGTCAAGGATGCCGGGGTGTTGCCAAAGGTGAAGGTAAAGGCGGTGCACCATGACGCGATGCCGTGGCGTGATGTGCCTGCCTTCTATGGCGAACTGGAGGGGCGCACCGCCATGGCGGCAAAGGCGCTGCAATTCACGATCCTGACCGCCTGCCGCACCTCCGAGGTGCTGGGGGCCACATGGGACGAAATGGACCTAGAAGCGCGCCTGTGGACGATCCCGGCGGCGCGTATGAAGGGCGGGGTGGCGCACCGGGTGCCTCTGACCGACGAAATGCTGCGGGTGCTGGAAGCGGTGCGGCCCTTGGGCGGTGCCTACGTCTTCCGGGGGCAGGCGGGCGGCAAGACGCCAGACGAACAGGCGCAGGGCAGGCCGCTATCCAATATGTCGATGTTGATGCTTCTGCGGCGCATGGGGCGCGAGCAATTCACGGTGCACGGGTTCCGCAGTAGTTTCCGCGATTGGGCGGGAGAGGAAGCGGGCGCAGCGCGCGAGGTGGCCGAGGCGGCGCTGGCGCATCAGGTGGGGTCAGACGTTGAGCGCGCTTATGCACGGTCGGACCTATTGGAGCGGCGGCGAGAACTGATGGTGGCTTGGTGTGAACGCGCGAGCAAGAACGGATGTTAGGGTAGATTGCGATGTTTTGTCCCCCCGGATACCTTAATTGGCCGGACATTCGTATCTTAGCGGACGAGTGGGCGGAACGGTTCTACGTTGCCAATGCGTTGTCGTTGTACGGCAAGGAAACTGACCCTGCATTTTCGACCGAGTTTAGGTCGTATCGCGATATCCAAGCATTAGAGCGGCTCCCTGACGCTGCCAACAAGTTGAGATTTCCTGACCGGCATTTCGATATTCAGCTAATCAGCTTCTGGGCAGTAAATGCGGTATGCAGCAGTTTTGATCCCCTCCTATGCTCGCGCGAGGGTAATCTCTTGAGAGCCAATGACACGATCTTCTTGCACCCTGACCAATTTTACTATTTCGCCTTAGACTTCCCTCTGAGGTCGATGCCGGAACTCAGTCGAATATTTGAGGAATACGACGCGCGAAGGATGGGCGCTGGCGACCTGTGGGATCGTTATTCTTGCCTTGACCCGGTTACGGGAGAGGTCAAAGAAAAAGTCCAAACCAGAAACAACTTTGCAAGCTATTGGGGAGAAGAGTCAGCTTTTGACCTTTTCGTCGCGCCCTTTCTGGGATGTTCGGTCGTATTGAAGCCGGAGAGCATTCCCGAAACTTTCGAAGAGCTTATCGCAGAGTTCGCGTTTCCTTCTGAATGGGCACCTTCGAATAACTTAGAAGTCGATAGGCCAAAGCCCAAAAAGCGAGGGCCGAAGTATCTCCCCGCAAGGTCAGAATTTTTTCGCCGCTATCCGGATGGAATACCAGATAGTCTCAGCAGCGAAGCCATTGCCGAAGAACTTTCTGCCGCCGGGTTTCCCGTCACCTCTCGATCAATACTGAACTATGACAAGAAACGAAAGGATCCGAAATAATTCGGCCTTTCCAATTGGTTCGCAGGGAAAGTCTCGACCGGGTAGGCCGGACCTCGTAACTTCACGCAATCGCGACTAATCAAAGAAAGGGCAATGCGATGGTGAAGATATTCGACGACGACCGGGTTTTTTTTCCGGAGGACCCTGAATTGCGGGTCTTCGGGGCTATAGAGAAGTTAGCCCAGTGGCGTCACCGCAACCGGGGGCCAGCCTTTATCCGCATCGGGCGGCGCATCGGCTATTTCGGCGCTGACTTAAACGCCTACCTGAGCGCCCAGCGCACCGATCCCAACGGGGAGGCCGCTTGATGGAAAACCCCAACACCGCACGCGGCGGGGTCAGGGCTTTCCGAGCGGCATCGACTGCCACCCTAGCAAGTCCAGTTGATGCCACATGCCGCCACGATCCCGCAAGCCCGAAGGAAGCCCGATTCGTCTGGGATCGGCGCAGCAACTCCATCGAGCGCGCCACGCGCCATTTGCGGAGGGGCTATCATGGGTGAACACTGGTACAGCAATCCGACCCAAATCTACTTCACCTGCCGCGCTCTGGCGCTGGGCCAGACCCTGAACCACATGGACGTTATCCGGGGGGTGAAAGGCTGGCGGCTGGGGGCGATAGCCCACACCCTGCGCACCGAATACGGCTGGCCCATTGTGACCGAGTATCGAGGGCCGGAGCGCATCGGGCACTATCACCTGCCCAAGTACTGCGACCCGGCGCAACTCGACTATCCGCCATCGGCCCAGCATTTGGTGGCCGAACTGGAGGCGTCGGGCATCCTGCCGTGCGGTGGCCGCGCCGGGGGCGTCGATGGGTAGGAAGGGCAGCATGAAATCGGGGGAGGGGCAGTTTGCCCCTCTCACCTACGCGATGCTCAAGAGCGATGCTTGGCGTAGCCTGTCGGGTGCAGCGGTGCGGGTGTACCTGGAACTGCACACGCGCTTCAACGGCAGCAATAACGGCGCGGTGCGCCTGTCCTATGCCGAGGCATCGAAGGCACTGGGAATCGGCAAGGCAACCGTGCAGCGCGCGTTTGACGACCTACAGGCCAAAGGGTTCCTTGTGCTGGAGCGCGGCGGGAACTGGTATCACCGGCAGGCGCATGAATGGCGTCTGACGGCCAAGCCCGTGCAAAAAGCAAAAGGCCGGGAAGCGCCGACTAATGATTGGCGTTTATGGCGCGAGAAAATTCCGCAACGCGGTTCTGGTTCGGACCAGAAGGGGGCATCCGTGGTTCCGTTCCAAAACCCAAAGGTTGCCCTTGGTTCCGATGTAGAACCCGTCAGGGCCGATTTGTCAAAAAGCTTGGGTTCTGGTTCGGAACACTGATAGTTACCACTCCCCGGCAGGAAACGGGGCAGAGGGAAGCAAGGCAACCCGGCGGTGCTGATGCCGTCCAAGCCATCGGAAGGCGCGACTATGACGAACACGACCGAACTTGACACCAAAGCACCGGAACGCGCCTATCCCCGGATGACCTTCGGGGATGGCAACACGCTGACGTGCACCACAGGGGGCGAGAGAGAGATTCCGGCCCTTCTGGGCATGAAGACCAAGGATGCCGCGCTAGGCGTCTTCTACAGCGCTCTGGAGGCGCTGGGCGTCCATGCCGAGGCCAAGGCGCAGATGGTGGCCGCGATGTATGCCGAGCTGGAACCGCGCGACGGCATCGAGGCGATGCTGGTGGGGCAGATGACCGCGACCCATATCGCGATGACCGTTACGGCGAGCAAGTTAAGCGGGGCCAACCTCTACGATGTGAGGGAAAGCCATGAACGATCCATGACGCGACTAAGCCGGACGTATCTGGCCCAGATGGACGCGCTCAAGAAATACCGCGCCAAGGCGCAGCAGGTTGTGCGTGTGGAGCGGGTGACGGTGCATGACGGCGGGCAGGCAATCGTGGGCGAGGTGCGGCATGGCGGGGGCGGGGCTAGATGAAAACCGACAATAACCCCATGCACCCAGCCCAGCGCCTGCAAAACGCGCCACGTTGCACGGCGAAGGCCAAGCGGTCGGGTCAGCGATGCCGTTCCCCAGCAAAGACGGGCTACACGGTCTGCCGGATGCACGGCGCAGGCGGTGGTGCACCCTGCGGTGCCGCCCATCCGAACTACCGGAACGGTCTGCGGTCGAAAGAGGTGCGGATGGTGCGGGTGATGGTCAAGGCGCTGGGCAAGGTGTAAGGTTGCGTTGTCCGAATTGTGGCGTTGCGAATTTGCCACCCTGCACCGGTCCCCGGACGTGCAGTGTTGAACTTTGACAGTCCCCCCATCCCCCCGCCAGATTGTCAGAAATCCGACCATGCTGTGGTACTAAATGTGGTATGAATTTCTTCGCAATACGAGTTATCTATCAGTTTCAATGGCTTGTGTGGCATGTTCGGATGACTGAGCCTCCGCCATTCACCGCCGATTGCCACCAAAAACAGCCTATTTCCCGCCTATCACCGGAGGGCGGTGGCCATTGCTGTTCGGTTTCGCAGTGCCCGCGGAGAAGCGGACAAAGGTAGCTTCCAGTTTCGATGTCAGCAGAGCGGACTTTGCTGCCATCAAACATGAGCACCCAGGCCCGGAACAAGCCGAAGGCGCCGGGCCATCGCCTGCCCGCCCCTCGGGTAGGCGATTTGGTGAGGCTGGGTGTTCCCTCGTTAGGATTCATCACGGTTGAGAAATAAAGTGGCATGAACCAAGGTCAGCATCGCCCACCCCGGGCAGGCGCTGGCCCGGCTGACGCCTCATGTAACTCCGGGCTCTCTCCCGCCCTTCGCTGCGACACGTGTGAAGGTCAGTTAAGCGGACTTTCTTGCCGTTCGCTGCGAAACGTCGAGCCGCGCATTGACGGGCCGTGGTGCGGCGGTCCGACCTTGGTGACTGGCACTTTATGGCGGCCAAGCACATTCTACCCGTCTGTCAGGCATAACAGCAGCCAAATCGCCGTGCCAGGGGACGGCCCGGCGATGCGCGGCGGCCTGCGGCCTTGATTCCGCGCGGGGGAAGCGGAAAGGGCTCGAAGCTGACTTTCGCTGCGCGGTGCATGAAGGTCCACTCTGATATTTTTGATGGTCGTCAGTTGCGACGCCATCGAGTTTGTGAATCAGTTTGTAGAGCTATCGCGTAGGTGTAGTTCCCGGTTTCGCCGTCTTCGACCCGCCATTCAACCCATTTCACAGCAGCGGCACTGCCCGGTTTGGCCCTTTGGCTGCCGAAGGATGCGCACGTTTCCGACCTCAGTGCCTTTTCCATAGCTATGACAAAGCGTCGTTCAGCAGGCGTTTCAGGGTGCCGTCCGCCACCGCGGGCAAGGCGACGTGATGGGTGTCGATACCGTCGAGGACAATGGCCTTTGCATTCTTTATGTCGTCGAGCGCGCGCAGGCGGGTCATGTCGGGCGCGTAGTTGCTGCCGACAACCTGTGTCAGTTGCAGCTTGGGGTGTGAGCGAAGCTGCGGGCGCAGATCGAAGGCGTCCAGATCGGCTCCGAATATCTCCGCCATGCCGCGCCGGGCATGGTCGGCGTCCCCGGCTTTGGCGGCGCCGGGCGTGACAAAGCCCGCCAGTGAAATGACGGCATCCGCATCAATTGCCAGGCCGGTGCGCAGGGCCGCAAATCCGGCGGCCGATCCTCCGATTGCAACCACCTTGCCCCGGCCAAGGGTTGCAATCATCGCAGCCAGTGCCGCCTGCATTGCCGCTTCATCTGCGCCAAGCTCGGGAATACCCTTGAGGAATATCTGCCCATGGGGATCGCGCAGATAGATGATATGTGCCGGAATATCCGCCATGACCTTATCCAGATACCGGCTGTTGATGTAACTCAGCCCGCCGATCAGGCCTTCAAACACCACAACGATGTTCTCTGCGCCCCGCTTTCTGACAATCCTGACATCGCCGTCGCCAAGCACCGCTTTGCGCGGTCGGGCCTTGCCAAGGACATCAAGCGCGGCCAGCAGGCTGCGTGCGGTCGGGCCCAGAAGCTCCGTTTCGGCAAGCAGCAAGAGGGTTTCGCGACCTTCGCCCTTGTATCCTGCGCGCAGGGCGAAAAGCGCGTATTGCAACAGCCAGGCGGGCTCCGGCGCCTTGGTTGTCGCGAGCCTTTTGAGGGCCGCGAATATCTTCCTGTCCTCGGCCCGCGTCAGGAAAACACGATTGAGCCTGTAGACCGTCCGCCATTCCAGCGGGTACAGTTCCAGCGCCCGCCGCAGCGCCGAAACCGACAGGTCGAACCGCCCCGCCGCAGCGGCCAGCCTGCACAGCCGGCACAGGCTGACAACATCCTCTGCACCGGCCTCCACATCGCTTTGCAGACGGTCCAGGGCGTCGGGCAGGGACAGTTCGATTGAACGCAGATGATTGCGCACCTTGGCCGCGTAATCGGGCAGGGGGCCGTCCTGTTCGACTTTCCTGAACAGGTCGAGCGCAAGCTGGTAATCGCCGCTCACATCAGCGCGCATTGCCAGACGCAGCATCAAATGCGTGCTTTGGGGGCGTTTTTCGAGCGCCGTCTTGAGAAAGGCGACCTGCGCCTGCATGGGCATCGACGACAACACATCGCCGGTTGCGGCCTTCAGCATGGTCTCGTCGATGTCCGGCATATCGAGCCCGGCGAGAAACCAAGCCATGGCGTCATCTGTCTGTCCCGCCTTGGTCAGGCATTTGAGGTGGGTGCTCCAGACCCAGGGGTTGGCAGGCGATTCCTCGGCCAGTTTCGCGGAGAGATCGAGGGCCTTCTGGGGTTCATCGCGGGCCATTGCCAGGCGCACTTCGCCCAGACGTGCGGGCAGATGCGCAGGGGTCTGGGCAAGATGGCTGCCGACATAGCTGTCTGCCGCTGCATAGTCCTGATCGGCGATCAGCCCGTTAAACGCTCTGGCGTCCCACGCCAGCTGGGCAGGGGGAGCCGTGTCATCGGCGGGTGGGGGCGCGTCCTTGCCGGATCTGGCGGGGGCTGCCGATCCCTTCCGCATCTCTGCCACGGCGTCGGCAAGTGCTGTTTCAATCTCGGCATCTGGAAAGATGTCGCCATGCGCCGCAGCTTGTTTCCCGGCGGTAAAGATCTGGGTGACCCGGTTCCAATGGGCCTCAAGCTGTGGCGCGATTGCGTCAGGCAGGGCTTGTTTGGGCTGTTCGAGAACGCGGGGCAGATCCTTCAGCGCGGTTTCCCAACTGTCCACGACATCCGCGGTCCGGTCCATCTGGATCGCCTGACCTTCAAACTTGTGCAGGTTCGGCACGGCAACCAGCCGCGCCGGGACGCCATAGGCCGCAGCCGTGATCTGGCCGTGCAGGGAGGCCCCAAGATAGGCGTTTGCCCCCGCAATGACGGCGGCGATGTCTTGCAGGGTATCGGCATCGTCGTAGGCAATGGTATGGCGGGGCGCCGCGGCATGAAGCGCCTGGGCCAGTTCGTGGTCGCCATGGCAGCGCCCGATTGCGATCAGAACGGCGGTTGCGCCGGCGGCTTCAAGGGCTGCATCCAGTTGTTGCGCGAAATCGGCGACGGAAGTTCTGCGCAGGCTGCGTGCCTTGACGTGGAGCGCGATCACCGGCCGCGCTTTCGGGATTTTCAGTTTCTTTCTGATCCTGGCAAAGCGCCGCTTCAGTGCGGCTTCGGGCCAGAGGTGCGGCAGATCGGTTGCCGTGTCCGGCATCACCTCCGGGCGACGGCCTGCCCAGCGCTCCATCGCATCGGCGCTTTGTGTGTCCCGCACGGCAAAACGGTTGGCGGCTGCCGCGACGCGCTGCAGCCAGTCCGGACCGGGCGCTGTCCCTTCCGGTGCCAGCACACCGGGCGCGTTCCACACCACCGGCAGCCCATGGCGCAGGGCATGGGCGGTTGCGCCTGCCCAGAGGGCGGGATAGGCGTTTTCATCATAGCCCGGCAGACCGAAATCGCGGATGTGCACGATGTTTCCGCCGCCGATCAGGATGCCGTCAAAGCTGTCCGCCGTTTTGGCAAATTCCGCCAGCGAAATGACCGGAACCGTATCGCGGTAGCGTGTCGCCCCGGCGGTCGGTGAGACGGCAACAACATCCATACCTGCAGGCGCAAGCCGTTGTTGTGCCAGCAGTGGAAACAGCAGATCGCCGTAGTTTTCAACGTCGAAAGTGCCGAAAATCGCGATACGGCGCTCATTGGAAGCAGGCATGGGATTCTCCGGACCGCTACGGGCGGGTGGGGCGTGAAAAATGAACCAAAACAGACAAGATACAAACCACTGATGGCATGATACTTTGCATCTTATCGCTATGGTTGCAATGATCTGAAATTCAAAGGTTTACCCCATCAGATTGCGGCAAAACGCAGCCGGCAGCTCTCGTAGCCCCGTATCATCGACCATCTGGCGAACCTCCGGTCATCCGGCTTTGCGGTGAACGGAGCTGCAAGGCGCACGGTTTCCAGAGCGGCATCCAAAAGGGTGCTGAGGAACAGGCGGCTCAACTGGCTGCCGGTGCAGGCAAGAGAGCCAAAGGAAAACGTGGCTGTCTGCAGGCGCGCCCGGTCGAAACGGAAAGCCTCGGGGTCTTGCCAAAGCTCCGGATCGCGGTTGGCCGCCGCCAGATCGCAGGACACAAGAGAATGGGGCGGCAAATGCATGTCACCCAGATCCAGACCGGCGGGTCCGATCTGGCGGGCGACATAGCGCACCGCCCCCAGCAGGCGCTCCACCTCCTGCAGGTAGGCCGGGCGAAGTTCCGCGCGGTTGCGCAGCGTCTCCTGAAGGTCCGGATTGTCGGCCAGATGCGCCAGCATCAGACCACTGGTCTTGGACAGGGGCTCAATTGCCAGAAAGGCGGGGGAAATCAAATGTATCAGCGGTATTTTCTGCCCGGCGGACCAACCGACGTTCATCGCCGAGAGATTGCCCATGATGCGCGCGGCCTTTGGCTCCAGCTTGATGAAATCGGGGATCGCGGTGCGGTCGAGGCTTGCCAATATGTCAATGCTGTCGGTCTCGATTTCCTGACCCAGGGCCGCGTTGATCCCAAGTGCTGCGGCGCGCCATTCCATGATCGGCTTTTGCACTGCCATTGCCATCGCGTCAGCCTCGGTTTCGCCCGAAGAAACCAGCGCGGCGAGGGGAGACCGGAAATCCTGCGCGGGCAGGCATTCCATTAACCGTTTGGTGACGGTGATGGCGTCCATGCGCTCGGCGTCGTTGGGGGTGCGGTGTGCGCGGCTGATCTGGCGGGACAGACGAAAAATGCTGTCAACACCACCGTGCCTTTCACGGAACCGGGAAAACACCCTGAAAGCAAGATCGTCGGTTGTGGTGCCCGGGTGCGCCAGCACGGCGCGCACATCCCGCATGCGCGACACCTGCCAATGACCATAGCCGCGCCGCCAGGGCGTGCCGACCAGGATGGGATCGCGATTGGCGTCCGCCGCCTCGCGGATCGTGGACGGGCCGAAGGCTTGAGAATTGATTTCCGATGTGCGCATATGCGGGCCTGTCTTCAAAAGAATGGTGCCGTTGTGCAGGTTAAGCCCAGTGTCTCGCAAACGGAAGGCGCTGAGATGGCGGCACCCGATATTTCAATCGCGATCACATGCTGGCGGATGGACCGCGAGTTGCCGCGCACCCTGTGGTCGCTGTCGCGCGCTTTTCAGCAGGGTGCCGAAGGGCTGAGCTGGGAAATCATCGTGGTCGACAACGGCTCCGGACATCTGCCTGTCGCGCCAGAGATGTCTCCGGTCCCGCAGATCATTGCGGCAGGCAACCCCGCCCCGTCGCCGGTCCAGGCGATGAACCAGGCGCTGTCACTGGCGCGGGGCAGGATCGTCGGCGCATGGATTGACGGCGCGCGCATGGCGTCATCCGGGCTCCTGGCTGCTGTGGCGCGCGCAGCCGAGGCGCATCCGGCCCCGGTGATTGCCGTGCCCAATCGCCAGTTCGGCTTCGACCGTCAGGCCAGCGCGACGCAGCATGGATATGACCGGGCGACCGAGGATGCATTGCTGGCGCAGGCAGGCTGGCCCGATCCGGCAGCGGACCTTTTTGCCGTGTCATGGCCCGAAGAGGCCCAGGTCACCGGGCCGATACTGGAATCGAATGCCCTGTTCCTGCATCGCGACACCTGGTCGGCCCTTCGCGGCTTTGATCCCATCTTTACGGAGCCGGGCGGCGGCATGTGCAATCCCGACATGCTGGACCGGGCGCTGAACCACGCCGGTACACAGTTTATCCGCATGGCCGGGGTCGCGACATTTCATCAGATCCACGGCGGCACATCGACTTCCGATCCGGCTCAGGCGGTAAAAATCGTAAAGGAAGCCACGCGAAACTATCTTCGTCTGCGCGGCAAACCACCGCGCAAGCAACGCGCGCCCGGCTGGCTTTACGATGCAACAACAGGCGCGCTGACCCGCAGCTAGCGCGGCTGCTGGTCAAGCCCCGCCGCCTGGCGCTGCACCAGACTGGCCGAGTGCCGCAGGATGTCGCGGTAGCGCCGCAGGGCCGCCGGTTCGAGATCGGCTTGCGGTTGTTCCTCCAGAAGATAGGTTCCGTGATCGCGCCCCCGCACATGGGTGGCATAACCCTTCTGATCGCCCAACTGCCTGACATCGCCCGCGATATAGCGGATCGCGAAACCGATGCGCCTGCCGGAGGTCGCCTGATTGGGGGCAGACCCATGCACCAGCGTGACATGGTGAAGCGACATTTCACCCGGTTCGAGCGGGCAGTTCACGGCGTTTGCCTCATCAACCTCTCCCGCCACTTCCTCGCCCAGCGGCAGCATGGAGGAGGGGGCGTTCCTGACCGCATGGGGCACGGCGCTCAGGTGGCTGCCCGGCACCACCCGCAGGCAGCCGCTTTGCGGTGTGCTCGGGGTCAGGGCAAGCCATGCGGTCACCCCCTTGGGCGCATCCAGCCCCCAGCAGGTGCCGTCCTGATGCCATGGCACCACGCTGGAGGATCCGGCATCCTTGGAAAAGAAACTCGATCCCCAGCACAGGATGTCCGGCCCCAGAATCTGCGCGACGTGATCAAGGATATGGTCATCATGAACAAGGTCCCAGAGGAACGGATAGAGCAGATGGCTTTTTGCATTGAGCCGCGCAAACCCTTCCCGGCCAAGCCGGCGCTCGGCCTCTTCAAGACGGCCCACAAGCTCTGTCGCCGCCGCCTGCGGCATCACCCTGATCGGGCTGGCAAAGCCTTCGCGCGCGAAATCCTGTGCAAATGTGCCCGTCATTGCAGTTGGTCCTTGCCAGCCGCCGTTTCGGCAAGATGGCGCGCCTTGGCGGTGCGGATGACGTTGGCGGCCTGGCGGATGATATCGGCGTGCCGTTTCAGTGCCGCCGGGTCCATTTCCGCCTCTGGCCGGACTTCAAGGGGGACCTGCGCCAGGTTCCTGCCGCGCACCAGCGTCGCGGAGCCCCCCTCTTGCCGGACCTGCGCGGATGTATAGCGGATCACAAAGCCCAGGCGGCGGTCGTCAGAGGCATTTGGCCCCGACCCATGCAGCACCAGCGGGTGGTGCAGCGACATCTGCCCCGGTTTCAACATCAGCCAGACCGCCCGGCCGAGGTCAGGCTGGCTGTCGACCGCCTCTCTGGCGCCCAGCATGTTCTTGTCGTCAGCGGTGTCCAGATGGCGAAGCTGCCGTGCATGGGTGCCGGGGATCGCCTGCATGGCACCGGAGCCGCTTGTGACGTCACTCAGGGCAAGCCAGGCCGTGGCACCCTGGTTTTCGGTCAGCCCCCAGAATGTCGCATCCTGATGCCAGGCGACATATCCGTCCGAGCGGGCGGGTTTGTCGATCACGCTGGAGCCGATGCAGATGATGTCCGGCCCCAGCAGGCTGCTGACCTTGTCAAGGATACGGGCATCATGGACCACGTCCCAAAGGTAGGGCAGCAACAGATGCGGCTTGGCACGCGTCAGGCCGGACAAACGCCCGTGCTTGCGCGCCTCCAGCGCCTCGATCTGCGCTCTCAGGGCTTTGGCCTCGGTCTCGGGCATCACGTCAACCGGGTGCAGAAACCCGTCGCGGCGAAAGGTCTCGCATTGGGTCTCGTCCAATCCGGCAAGGCGGGCAGGGGATTGCTGTGTCATGATCTAGAAAGGCTCCATTTCGAGCAGGTCGGTGCCATCCAGCGCCGCTGCGCGGTCCTTTGCGGTTGTGAAAGGCGTCATCGCCCAGTCCGGTCCCGCCTGTTCCAGTCCGGCGCGCATGGCAAGCGCTGCGAAACGCAGCCTTGCCTGCCGCTTTGGGGCCGGTCCGGCCGCAAAGGCGGCGGCAATGCTGTCCCAATGCTGGCAAAGCTGTTCCGGCACGGCGTCGGGCAATCTGGTCTGCGGGGCCGCACATGTTCCGGGCAGTGCCGCCAGCGCCGCGTCCCAGCTGTTCACAAGGTCCCCGGGGCGCTCCAGATGGGCCACCAGACCGTCGAATTTCCGGTAGGCTGGCCGTGCCACCAAGATCCCCGGCACGCCATAGACCGCCGCCGCGATATAGCCGTGCAGGGAAGAGCCTGCATAGGTCCTGGCATGGGCAAGCAGGGCCGCGACATCGCGCAACCCCTCTGGCCGGTCCAGCGCTGCCGCCGCGATGCCCCGGTCGCGCAATGCCGCAGTGATCTCGCGTGCGATCCGGTCGTCGGAATGGGCCGTGCCCAGGCCGATCAGCACAGGCGTCAGATCCAGCGACACGCAGGCTGCCGCCAAACCATCTGCAAAAGACGGGATCGGCTCACCCCCAAGCGATCTTTGCCGGACATGAACGGCCAGGATGCGATCCTGTCGTTCCAGCCCCATCTGCGCGCAGAGACGCAGGAAATCCTCTGCCAGCGCCTGCCGCGGCCAGACCCGGGCAAGGCCCAGGATCGGGTCCGGCACGATCTTTGCCCCGGGGGCCTTGGCCATCCGGGCCGAGCCCGCATCCCGCAGCGAAAGGTAATCCGCCGCGTCAAAGGCCGCAGCCGCGAGCGCGTCGACACCCGGACGCAGCGGATGCGGCACACCCGGCGCGTTCCAGGCAAGGGGCAGGTCACGCAATGCCGCCGCCAGCGTCGATCCCAGCCAGACGGCGGGTGCAACTGCCGCGCCGATACCCTGACCGCGATATTCCCTGAGGCTGTCCATCCGGTGGGTATGAACGATGTAGCCGCCGCCGATCAGCATGCCGGCAAACTGCCTGTCGGGATCAAGGGCGGACCAGATGGGCCGCGTCGGCAAGGCCTGCTTCAGGGCGACCGTGGCCCCGGTTGGCGATAGCGCCTGCACCCGGTATCCGCGCTGGCCCAGCTCATGTGCCGCCACCACGGGGAACATCAGATCGCCGAAGTTGAGCATGTCGAACATGCCGGAAATCAGAACCTCCCCCGGGCCTTCCGATCCGGGCGCGCCCGCTGTCATACTGTGGCGGAACGCTCGCTGATCCGCTGCGCGATATGCGCGGACAATGCGGCAACCGAAGGGTTGTTGAAGACTTCGCCGGGGCTGACCTCGATCTCGTATTGCTCCTCCATCATGCCGCACATGATGGTGATCTCGACGGAATCCAGACCATAATTGTCAAAACGCTCGTTGACCGGGAAAGAGTCCTTCGGCATGTCGATCACGGACGAAATATAGTTTACCATCCAGTCGCTGACCGCAGTCGCGCCCAGGGTGTCCTGTGATGTTCCGGTGCTGGCCATGGAGGTCCTTTCAACGGTGAAATGAAAGATAGCAATTCACCTGGAATGCTATATTCGTTTTCATCCAAGGACAACTAAAAGGATATCCATGTCAAGTGACCGCGACCTGAGATTGAGGGAAAGCGATTATGATTTCGCTATTCTCCATCCTGCACTGCGTTGCCTTTTCGGTGCAAGTGATCTGTACAATTATGGGTATTGGCGCAGCGCCGATGGCGGGCGGATCACCACGCTGGCCGAGGCCGCGGCAAGGCTGGTTCAACTGCATATCGAGACCGATCAGGGGCGCGGCAACACCCGCACCCTGCTGGATGTCGGCTGCGGGCTGGGCGCCTGTACCGGGCTGTTCGCGGCAGCCTACCCGGAGGCCGAAATCACCGGAATCAACTATTCCGCGCGCCAGATCGCCCATGCGGAACGCCATCACGCCGGTCCGCGCATAACTTTCCGGCAGATGGACGCGACGGCGCTGGATTTTCCGGATCAGAGCATTGATTGCATCCATGCTGTCGAAGCCGCCATGCATTTCCACCCCCGCCGCCGCTTTTTCGAAGAGGCCCGCAGGGTGCTTGTGCCCGGCGGACGCCTGATCCTGACCGATGTTCTGGCACGCAGGCCGACAACCTTCATTCCCGCCGCCAACAGTGAAGCCTCGATCAGCGAATATGCCCGGACCCTGGTTGAAACCGGTCTGCAACCCCTTGAGATCACAGACATCCTTGACGATACCGCCGCCCCCTTTGCCAAGGTAATGCATGCCAATGCAATGCACGCCTATGGGCGCGCGATCGAGCAAGATGTCTCCGGCTATCTGCTGGTGCTTGCGGTGAACGGCAGCGCGACATCCAATGTGAGCTGAGGCGCAGGGCGGGAGCATCAATGCGCAGGCGTGACGGCAACTGTGTCCCGCTGCCGAATCTGACCTTTATCCCTGTTTTCAACGTGACCGATCATGGGGCGTCAACATACCAGCAGCGCTGCCGGTCGAATGGGTATCCCGGCAGGTCCGGTGCGGTGGGGTCTGCTTCTGCGAGGACCTGGGGATCAAGCGTCGCACCGGCAAGATGCAGCGCAAGCAGGGCTGTCGCGATCTCCCCGCCTGGGGCGGGGACAGCGGTGGCACCCGAACCTTCGGCCTGCGATGCGACAAGGTCCGGGCAGGCCCGGCGCAGGCTGGCATAATCGGCCCCGGCCAAGGGCTCCGGCGTCTCAAGCATCACCGGGCCCAACAGCCGCTTGGGGTCCTGTGGTGGTCCGGACGCGATCCTGCCCGCGGCCTCTCTCGCCTCAGCGATGCTGCGCGCCTGGAACCCTGCGCGCCGGTTCAGACCGGTCCAGCGCCGCGTCACCGTGGCTGCCAGCCGGTGCAGGCAGACCTGTGGGTCCTCCAGCGCGGCAAGAAGCTGTTTGGCCCGCTCCCGAAGCGCCGCCGGGCTTGCGGCAGAAAGCAGGAACAGGTGGCTGGTGGCTGTCGCCCGCACCGTGGCAGCGGGATCTGCCACCGCGCGATCATCGGCAGAACAGACAATGGCATGACAGTTCAGCCCGCTCATCCCGAAAGAGCTGACACCTGCGATCCGGCGCGGGTTCTGCCATGGGCCTGTGGCTTGCGGCACCTGAAACGGAAGCGCTTTCCAACCGACCCGGGGGGAGGGGTCGTCGAAACGGGGCTGGCCGGGCAGGATGTTGTCGCGCACCATCACGATGGCCTTGATCAGGCCTGCGATACCCGCCGCGGCCTCCAGATGACCGACAGCTGCCTTGATGGACCCCAGCGCAGCGGGAGGCTGCTTTCTGCCGGAAAATACATCCGCGAGTGCCAGGGTTTCGATGGCGTCACCCAGTGCAGTCGCCGATCCATGCGCCTCGATTGCGCCGATGTCCTCCACCGTGACCCCGGCAGAGCGCATCGCGCCTGAGATGACCCGCGCCTGACCGGCGCGCGACGGGGCGCTCAACCCGTTGCTGCGCCCATCCTGTCCCGTCGCCCAGCCCGGCAGAATGGCGTGGATACGGTCGTTGCCCGCCAGCGCATCCGGCAGCCGTTTGAGCACCAGCATGCCGCAGCCTTCGGAACGCACGAAACCATCCGCAGCCGCATCGAAAGGCCGGGTCTGGCCCGAGGGTGACAGGACATTCATTTTCCCCAATGCCATGAAACCCGCCGCGTCCAGCAGCACGTTCACACCGCCGGCCAGGGCAATATCGCAGTGTTGCAGGCGCAAGGCGTCCCCGGCCAGGGTCACGGCGGCCAGCCCCGAAGAACAGGCCGTATCCACCGTCAGCGACGGCCCGGTCAGGCCAAGGCAATAGCTGACCCTGCCGGAGACCGCGGCATTCTGAACCGCATTGGGCAGATGGGCATTGCTGGCGAAATCCGGTGACCGCGCCATCCGCAATGCATGATCGTTGGATGCCACGCCGACATAGACACCCGCCGGCGTGCCGTCGAGACGGGCCGGGGAGAGGCCTGCGTCTTCCAGGGCATGCCAGGCCATTTCCAGAACCAGACGCTGCTGGGGGTCCAGCAGCGGCGCTTCATTGGCAGAGATGCGGAAGGGGTGGCGATCAAAGCTGTCGATGCCCGCCAGCAGGCCCATCGCCGGGGCGGGCGGCTCCTTTACCCCCATCAGCGCCAGACGCGCAGCCGGGACCGGGCCCGTCCCGATCCGGCCGGTCCGCAGCATGTCAGCCAGGTCCGCCGCAGACTCTGCGCCCGGAAACCGGCAGGCCATGCCAACCACCGCAATGGGAACCTGCGCCGTCATGGCTGCGCTGCCACCATCCGGCGTGCCAATGTCAGGGCCAGCATGCGCGGGTCGGGCTGGTCAAACAGGTCTTCGGTCCGGATCTGCGCGCCGAGCACGCTTTCCAGATCCAGCGAGAGGTCGGTCATCATCAGGGAATCAAGCCCCTGATCGCTCCAGGGCAGATCTGGATCGACCTCATCCAGCGGCACATCCGTGGCGGCAGCGACCCATGCCAGGAAGAACGCCAGCAGCGCCGCCGCATCGGGCGGGCCGTTGCGGGCGCTGTCCGCCAGCGCGCGCAGCGCGGCAAGCTGCGCCTGCCGGGATTTCCCATGGTCCGGCCGCCAGTCGCAAATCACCCGATCCGGCTCATCCTGCAGGCGGGCAAGGCTGGCGGCGCGCCTGATCTTGCCGCTGGATGTCCAGCGCAGCGTGCCGGGGCGCACCAGCGCGACCTGATCGACCTCGACCCCGGTTTTTGCCAACAGCCGCCGCCAAAGTCGCGATGCAAGTGCCTGGTCGTCACGGCCTGCCGTCGTCATTGGCGCGTCTTCCCGGTTTGGCGGAACCTCTGCGATCAACACGATTTCTCCCGCGCCGGTTTGCCGAAGCACAAGGCGCCGTTGCCGGACACGGGGTTCGACACCTTCCAGCGCCCGCTCCAGATCGGCGGCGTGCAGGGTACGTCCATGCCACAGGACGATGTCCTTGATGCGTCCGGTCACAAAAAGCTCTCCGTCAAGCAGGAAGCCGGTATCGCCACTGCGCAGATAGGGGCCGTCCCCCGTGGCGGTATAGGCACAAAAGGTATCCCGGCTGGCCTCCGGCTGGCCGAGATAGCCGCTGCCCATGCTGTCGCCTGCGATCCAGATCTCGCCGATCCGCTCCGGCGGGCAGGGGTGACCGGTATCGGCTGAAACGATTCGTATGCCACCGGTGGTCCGGACCGGCCCGGAAGAAACAAGCTGCCGCCCCTGTCCGGCCCCGGCCCGCGCGACGATGCCTTGTGCCATCGCCTCGGGGTCGAACCAGCCGGTTGTGGCACCATTGCCCCCGCTTGCCCCCGCGACCAGTAGCGTCGCTTCCGCCAGTCCATAGCAGGGCAGGAAGGCCCGGCGGTCGAAACCGGAGTCCGCAAAGGCCTGCGCGAAGCTGTCCAATGTCGTCGCCTGCACCGGTTCGGCACCGTTCAACGCCACCCGCCAGGACCGCAGGTCCAGCCCGGCGCGGCGGTTTTGCGGGATGGTCCGCACACACAGGTCATATGCAAAATTCGGTGCCACCGACAGGGTCGCCTTGAAACGGCTGATCGCCTCCAGCCACCGGATCGGCCGATTGATGAAGGCCGCAGGGGCCAGCACGCAGGTGGTATGCCCCCGCCAGAGGTTGAACAGCAATCCGCCCATCAGCCCCATATCATGTTCCGGGGGCAGCCAGGTCACTGACCGCTCCTGCGCGCGCGGTTGGACCGCCGCTGAAATTGCCCGTTGCTGCGCGGCCAGGGCGGCATGGGTCACCAGCACCCCGCGCGGCGCGCTGGTCGAGCCCGAGGTATATTGCACGATTGCCACGTCCTCTGGCCGCACAAGGGGCAATGCCGGGTTGCTTTGTGTCCCGCCGGGGCTTGCAAGCTCGTCGATCCGCAGCAGGGGATGCCCGGCGAACAGATCATCCGCGCCTGCGGCTTCAATCTCCGCTCGGCTTGCGCCTGTCAGAATCGCCGCGCAACCGGCCTCCCGCAGGATTGCCGCAGCGCGCGACCGCATGATGGCCCCGGCAGGGAAGACGACAGGCACAGCCGCGCATCCGGCCATGAGAATGGCGACAAGCCCGGTGATGAACGCCGGGCCGTGGCCGCAGATGAGGGCGACCCGCGCGCCGTTTTCGCAGCCTGCTGCCAAAAGCCCGCCTGCCAGGGCGCGCGCATTCTGCGCCAGCGCGCCATAGGTCAGCTCCTGCGATGGCGCTGCCGGGTTGATGTAGTGAAATGCAATCTGCCGGGGTCTGGTGTCCGCATGCGACAGGACGACCGCGGGCAGCAAGCCGCAAGTGGCCGGGGCAGGGCGGTGCAGGGCGTCCGGCACTTGCGTCATCGGTGGTTCCTTCTGACGCATCCAACAACTTGGAATTGCATATCTGGCAAGCGGATCATCTTATGCGATAAAACGGCAAAGAGAAGACGGCACAAATGACCAGAACTGAACCAAGGCTCTTGATCATCGGGTTTTCGAATGTGGCCACGACAAATGGCTTTTCCGTCCCGACAATCGAACGTCTCCAGGAGGCCTGGCCGGGGCTGGAAGCCTTTCGTGTCGGTTTGGGCGCCTTGCAGCCACAGGTCATTCCCCCGTTTATCCGGACGGCCGCAGAGTTGCTGGGGCCGTTTACCCATGTGCTGCTGGAAATCAATTCTTCGGCCTACGCCATGCATCCGCTTTCGACCGAGGAGAACGGTCGGGAGCTGTTGGCGGATATCCTCCTCACGGTTCAGGATTGCGGAGCAGAGGCGGCCTTCATGTTGCACCTGCGGCATTGGACGGGGCAGGTCTATCTCGATTTCGATGCCCTTGTCCGCCGGTTCTGCGCGGAACTGGATTTGCCGCTGATCGACCTGTCCGCAGGTTGGATCGAACGGCACGGGGCCGATCAGATCGCGGCATGGATGCGCGATGAAACGCACACCACGAAAGAGGGGGGCGAAGCCATGGCAGAAACGCTGACGCCCTTTCTGACCGGCTATCTGCGCCGCGAGCCCTCGTTGACGGGGCGCTGCCTGCCCCGTCCGCGTTTGCGTCGCAGGGTCTTGTCGACTGCAAAGGCGCTGTCGCCCTGGCCAAGAGAGCGTCACGACTGCCTTGGCCTGTCCCTTGATTTCGCGCGGATCGAGGGGGGCGAGGCGATACTTGAACTGGACCGGACGATACGGGCGCAGGGCCTTGTGCACCTCTATCATCTCAGCGGCGGGCGCAACACCGTGACACTGGACCCTTCGGGTGAAGCGATGCCCCTGGCCACGATTGATCCCCACAGCAACACGACCAGGATTGGCGTCCTGGCCTTTGACAAGATGCGCGGCAGGGAACTGCGGGGCCTGAGGATCTCTCCCACGGCCCCCGCCGACGACGTCCAGTTGCGCGAGGGCGTCCGGGAAACGCCGTTGCGGATCTATGTCGGGCCGATCCTGACCCTTGAACCTGTGCAGGACTGACGGGTTCATTGCGCTCATCTGCGATGCAGCACCCAGGATTGACGCTTGGCCTCGACTTCGAAACCCCGTTCATGGGCAAAGTTCTTGACCACATCCTGCATGACGAACTTGCCGGTCTCGTCCGGCCAAAGCCAATCGTCACCGCACAGGATGGCATCCGGGAAAAGATGATGCGCAATCTGAAGGTCGACCTGGTGCTTGAAGGCATCAATATAGATCAGGTCCGGGATGATGTCGCGGCGGCGCAGATAATACAATGCTTCCGGTGACGAAAGACGCAGCGGATAAAAGCGGTCCTTGTAGGCGCGCAGATTGTTCAGTGCCACGGGGTAGTTGCCGTATTCCAGCAACAGGCCGACAATCCGTTCCACTTCGCCGTCGGAAAGGTGCTCGACGTGACGGGACATCGTCGGATGCGTCGACATGCTCTCGACATACTCTGCCCAGTTGCCATTCCAGGGGTCCACGCCGATCAGTTCGAGATCCGGCTTGGTGTTCAGCCAGTGCAGGGCGGATCCGCCCAGAAAGCAGCCGATTTCGACCATCAGGCGGATATCTTTTTCGATCAGCAGGCTTTGAATGATCTCGCGGCCGCCGTCGCCGTTGCAATCCAGCGCCAGCAGAAAGGGCGCGTGTTCGTCCCAGGGAAAATCCGGCCAGGGTTGGTCGCGCCGGAGCGCACCCAGCCCCAGGATGGCATCAGACCCGGGCGGGACATCTTCGGCAGGAAAGACAGTCCCCATCGCGTCGCGTTCCGCACGGACCATCGAGAGGATCGGTGCGGCATTGGCAGCCGGGGCTGCCCAAGATTGCGCGGCGGGTTCGGGCGCTGGAGGCTGCTCTTTCCGCTTTGGAGGCGAAAACGCCTCCGCTGGCGGGCGCGCGCCTTTCTTGTAATGAAAGATGCTGTGACCCGATATGCCCTGCCAGGCGACAGTCGGAATGACGGCGCGGCGCAGATCATCGCGTTTGAACAACTGGATCGGTTCGACAAGGTGCTCGCCCGGTCCCCAGACCCCGGTCAGCAGCGCCTGCAGATCGGCAGAGCCGAAGATCCGCATATGGTCCTCCTGCCCGAATCGCGCGAGCCGCTCGGCATCGGTGAGATCCGGCGACAGATCCTCGACGGTCTTTTCGCCCCGGATCGGGACAGACAGGAAATGAACGCCGCCCGGTGCCAGAATCCGGTCCATCTCGCGCAGGACGGTTTCCACGTCGCAGGGCACATGTTCCAGAACATGGCTGTGCAGGATCATGTCGTAGCTGGCATCGGGGATTTCGCCCAGATCGGTGCACAGGTCCAGCTTGCGCATCTTGATGAACTTGCTCTTGTAGCGCTCCACATCCAGATCAGCGCCCTGATAGGCCTCGCCGGACAATTCCGTCAGCTTGCGCGCAAGCCCCAGCTCCGGCGCAAGATGCAGAACCCGTTTGCCGGGCTGGAAACCGCCAAGCCGGTCAAGCGTCATCCACATCAGCCGGTTGCGTTCCACACTTCTGCACTTTGTACACCGGGCATTGTTGCGCCCGTTGAAGGCCTCGAATTCCGTTCCCTGACAAATCGGACATTCCAGTTCGGGGGTCTGAGCCGAAACCTCACTGACCCCGGCTTTGGCGGGGGCGGGGTTTGGCGGCTGGTGTTTGAAGGCCGGGCTTTGCCCGAGGTGGCTGACCGGGCGCCGCGCGCCGGCGGACACGATCTTGCGCAGCACAAAGGTGGCATTGGAATAGCTTGGATTATGGGCGATGCTGCGGCGCACCACCGCCAGCCGACCGCCAAGCGAACGCAGCATGTCGGAAATATCGGCCCCGTAATCCGTGTAGACCAGACATTTCGTCCCGTCTCCGGAATTGTGATAACGCGCGGGCTTGGTGAATATCTCCTGGCCGTTCACGATCTTCACCCGCGGCTCCGTGCGGTCGGGGAAGGGAAAATCATTGGGGATCGTAAAGACATGCACCCCGCCTGGCCGCAGCACGCGCAGTGTCTCGGCAAAGGCAAGTTCGATGTTGGGCAGATGCTCCATCACATCGGAAGAGATGATCAGGTCAAAGCTGTCCTCGTCGAAGGTCAGCTGGGTCAGGTCTTCGTTGCGGACGCCATCCGACGATTCGGTGCCAAGCGGTTCATCTGGCCGGAAATAGGACCTGGTGTAATTCTTCAGCCCCCGCAGCCGCTGGACAAAGGGCCCCCGCAGAGCAGGTTCGTAGATGGCGACGTCCTGCAGCAGCTTCTTCGAGACGAGATCGTCGATCGACAGGGCCTGTCCGCGACCGAATTCGTCGATGATGACGCTGGCCTGATCACGCCAGCGCAGGGTGAATCTGCAGTTGGGGCAGGCATAGGACTCGCGCAGGGACCGCTCGTTGCCGAGCGGAAAGTTTCCCTGGTATCCGCAGATCGTACAAAGCCCGTTTTGTTGGATTTCCTGCAAATTCAATTCTCCTTGCACGAAGTAAGTTCAGTCAGCCGTCAGTGCAGAACTTTGGTCACCGCATTCCGGCGACGGCTGGATAATGGGGGCCGGGATGGCCTGTATTGGTGGTCTTAGCAATCGAGGGGCGGGAGCAATTCCGGCAGATTCTTTTTAGGTTCCTGAATATTAAGCACCTTTTTTACGTCCTTCCTGCCCGCAAATGACTGGATAATGATTTTCATGTAAGCGCGCGCCGAGGGGTTCGTTTCGGCTTTCGGCAGGTCGATCCGGGAGGGTTTGCCTGACAGGTGATGTTGTTCCCAGGCCAGCTTTACCGCGTCCAGAAAACCGACATGATCGGGAAAGACGGACAGACCGTCATCCGCCGCCAGGCCAAGCACTTCGGTTGAAATGACAGGAACGCCCATTGCCCGGTACATATGTACCTTCAGCGGGTTCATGTAGCGTGATATCTCGTCCGACACATGGGGCAGAATGCCCAGATCGCATCTGCGCAACAGGTTCAGAACCTGTGATTCCTGCATCGGCCCCCAGTAGACGACGTTTTTTCTGGCGGTAAGCCTGCTCAGCGCGGGAATCTGCCGCCTTGCCGCGCCGACAAGGTGCAGGGTGATGTCATCGGAGATCATGGTCAGGCTTTCCAGCAGACCCCAGTCGATCCGGTCGTTCATGTTGCCGGAATAGATAACGTTGAACCCGGTCTCGTCACCGTTTTGCGCCTCGGGCGGCTGTTCGTCTGCGCCGGTATACCAGTTCGGGATGACCGAAACCCTGCCGCTCTCGATGTCGCGGTCCGAGATCATTCCGTAGTCCTTGAAGAAGTCCACGTTGAACTGCGAGTTGAAGACAAGCGTCTCCGCCATCGAGATCAGGCTGAAATATTGCGCGCCCACATATCTCTTGGTCTGGTCGTTCGACCATGGAAACTGGTTGTCCACGATGTCGATGATGCAGCGGAATTGCGAAATGATATCTTAGATTTCTTCAAGAAAACGAATGACCGGAAACAGGATCAGCGTGCTGTGCGTCGGGGATATGCGCTGCTCGATCAGGTAGGCCATGAAATCTTCGTTCAGCGACCCGACAGAGGTATGAAGGATGGTGTGGTAATCGACACCGAAACCGTCCCGGAAGGACCTTGCGATCTTCCGTTCGATTGCGGGGCCGACGATCTTGGCATCGCCCGAGAATTCAAAGGTCTGCTTGAGAATGGAATCATAGGTCGTCCGGTGGCAGAACTCCAACACGATCACCCGGAAGGACGGAAACAGCGATTTGTAGGACCGCGCGATCTGATCGATGCGCCGACCGTAGATGCCGGCATCATTTTGTTTCCAAAGAAGAACCAATGTGTCCTGGGGCGCAATCGCCTGCCTGGCTTTGTCTTCGGCCAGAAGGCTGAAGCTCATCGGCGGTGTTCCGGCCTTTGCCTCGGCTGCGTGAAAGGCCTCGTAAGCGCCGTCAAACGAGAATTGATGCGGTAGCCCGATCTCTGTTTGCAGGGACAGGGCATTCTTGACGGAGGCAGAAAACGTCGATCCGTGGAAAATGAAGACCCCTTTGATGTTCTCCAGATCCGCGACGCTTTGACTGTAGGGGACAAGCGCCGGGCGGCCCACCGCCAGCGCATCGCCGATCTTGGAAGAGATCTGATAGCGGGTAATGTTCTCGTCATTGACGCCCTGTGTCGGAAACCCGGTAAGAACAAGGTCGAAGGTGGAGATCAGGTCGAACAGGTCGGCATTCCTGACATTGTCTTGCACGATGACGCCCAGTTCGGTCAGGTCATCTTTCAAAGAGGCCGGGCTGAAATCACCATATACGTGAAATTCCAGGGGAATCTGAAGGTTCCAGCTTGAGACCCGTATGGCCCGCGCCGCTTCGATCAGCCCCTTGTGGGGCCGCACGGTGCCGATAAAGCCGATCTTGATGGCCGCGGGGTTTGCCGCCGGTGGCGTTATGGTGTGATGCGTGGCCCTCGCGTGGCGCACGATTTCGGCGTCGCATTCCTCGGCCAGCGTGGCGCTTGCAGCGGTATGCGCGGTGATACCCTGTTGCAGGTAAGAGGCCAGCGGCACGGAATTCGGGCCATAGTACCGATCTGCCTTGGTCTGTTTGGAAAAATGATGATCGTTGTCGTCGTGATCCAGAATCAGCTTTGTGGTCTTGCCGGAAATTCGCGCCGCCAGTTCGAACGTGGGCAGCCTGGGTTTGCTCAGCCAAATCGTCGGAAAATGCAGGTCGACCATCTGGAAGAGCGCGAAATACTGATGTCTTTCTTCCCAGGGAATGACGATCCTGTCGAAGCTGTCATTCTCCAATGGTGCCCAAAGCCTGGTTCCGAATTCCGGGAAGTTGAAGGAAAACAGAAAGGCCGGGCGATGTCTGGCGATCACGTTGTAAAGCACATGGGCGCGGCCAATGGGATTATGGCTCGATTCCCAGCAGGCGATTGCAACGCTATCGGGGTGCGTCGCAACCTCTCTGGCCTTCATGACCTGCTGCAGGATGGCCCCGGCAGGGACGCGCTGTTCGGCAACCTTGACGTGTACGAGCCAGGAATGCTCTCCGTTGCAGGCATGCAGCTCAAGCCGGTCTCCGATTTCAATGCCCTCGGCAGAGAATTCAAACCCGAGATCACCGGGCAGGCCAACTTTCTTGTTGACATCCCGACGCGGAATGTCCTTTCGTAACAGCTTGACCGGAAAACCGTTTTTCAGGACCAGCGGTTCAGTGCCATCCTCTGCGCCCACCAGCCAGCCGCTGTATTTGCCGTCCAGCTGATTTTCGATCCGACCCAATGCCTCGCCTTGTCGATACGACAATTTGGTCATTGTTTCGGTATTCGGCATAGTTGAACTTTCTGAGGTAGCGGTAACCATAGGTGGTATATCACTACTTTGGCGAACGGGAAGAACTTTCCCTCTGGTTGCGTGACATTAATCTGTGCGGCAACTCTGCCACCGGCAGATGCCCTTTGACCCTGACGGCATCGCAAAGTCGGTTTTCGTCCTGGCCTGGCTGGAAATGACCAGGCCCGGACATCTGCCCGGTTCGGCACCCCATGGCGTGCCGTGGGCGGGGCTGGCTATGTGTCGTTTGTGCCGCAATGCCCTTTGCGGTAATGATGGAACAGCAACGGGCAGGGGGCGCGGCACCGGCGATCAATCCATTTATCCGGTTGCAAAGTCGTGCGGGAGCGTTTTCCTGTAGCTACAGAAAAACAATATCGGGAGATCACCTATGAAAAACCTACTTGCCACCACGGCGCTTACCCTGACGGTCGGCACCGCCGTTGCCGCCGCAGGCTGTGACAAGGTCACCTTCTCCGACGTTGGCTGGACCGACATTACCGCCACCACCGCCGCTGCCACCGTCGTGCTGGATGCGCTGGGCTACGAGACGGAGATCAAGATCCTCTCCGTGCCGGTCACCTATACCTCGATGGCCGCGGGCGACATTGATGTCTTTCTGGGCAACTGGATGCCCACGATGGAAGCCGATATCGCCAAATACCGCGATGAAGGCACCGTGGACACCGTGCGTGCCAACCTTGAAGGCGCGAAATACACATTGGCGGTGAACAAGGCCGCCGCCGACATGGGCATCACCTCCTTCGATGCAATCGCCGCCAAGGCAGATGCGCTGGACGGCAAGATCTACGGCATCGAGCCGGGCAATGACGGCAACCGCCTGATCCAGTCGATGATTGATGATGACGCCTTTGGCCTGAAGGATTTCGAAGTGGTCGAAAGCTCCGAGCAGGGGATGCTGGCGCAGGTCCAGCGGCTGTCCCGCAAGGGCGAGCCGATTGTCTTCCTCGGCTGGGAACCGCATCCGATGAACGCCAATTTCGAACTGACCTACCTGTCGGGCGGTGATGATTTCTTTGGCCCCGACCTGGGCGGTGCCACCGTCTATACCAACACCCGCGCAGGCTATGTCGGCGAATGCCCGAACGTCGGCAAATTGCTGGAGAACATGTCGTTCTCGCTGGCGATGGAAAACGAGATCATGGGCGCGATCCTGGATGACGGCAAGGACCCGGACGATGCGGCCGAAGCATGGCTCAAGGCAAATTCCGGCGTGCTGGATGGCTGGCTGGACGGCGTGACCACCAAGGACGGCGGCGACGCGATGGCAGCGGTCAAGGACGAACTGGATTGATCGCCATCAATGAATGAAAGATGCCCACCCCCGGCGGGGTGGGCATTTTTATGATCTTGCCTGACGAAACGGGGACGCGCGGATGAATTGGCTGACCGACAACAAGATACCCATCGACGACGTGGCCGAAGGCGCGTTCGAATGGTTGCAGATCAACGGCGGCTGGTTCTTTGACGGCCTTTCCGTGGCGATGGAGACGCTGATCGAGGCGATCCTCTGGGTGCTGCAAACACCGAACCCGCTGATCATCGTCGCGGTCTTTGCGGCCCTCACCTGGGTCATTCAGCGCAACTGGAAGGTGCCTGCGCTGGTCATCGTGGGCTTTCTCTTCATCCTGAACCAGGGCTATTGGGAGGAAACGACCGAAAGCCTCACGCTGGTGCTGTCGGCCTGTGTGGTCTGCATGGGGGTGGGCGTGCCCATCGGCATCGCGGCGGCGCACCGTCCCGGGCTTTATCGTTTCATGGCGCCGGTGCTGGACCTGATGCAGACATTGCCCACCTTCGTCTATCTGATCCCGGCCATCGTCTTCTTTGGCATCGGTATGGTGCCGGGGCTGATCGCCACGGTGATCTTTGTGCTGCCCGCGCCGATCCGGCTGACGCAGCTGGGCATTTCAAGCACGCCCAAGGCGCTGCTTGAGGCGGCCCAGGCCTTTGGTGCAAAGCCCAGCCAGACGCTTTGGAAAATCGAACTTCCCTATGCCTTGCCGCAGATCATGGCGGGCCTGAACCAGACCATCATGCTGTCGCTGTCGATGGTGGTGATCGCAGCGCTTGTGGGGGCAGATGGCCTCGGGGTGCCGGTGGTGCGGGCGCTCAACCAGGTGAACACGGGGCTCGGTTTTGAATCCGGGCTGATCATCGTTGTCGTGGCCATCATGCTCGACCGGATGCTGCGGGTGACACGCAAATGAGCAACGCGGTAGAATTCGACAATGTGAGCATCGTCTTTGGCGACAAGCCGGAAAAGGCGCTGCCGCTGATGGACCAGGGCCAAAGCCGGTCCGAGATCGAGGCGGCGACCGGGCAGGTGCTGGGCGTTCATAACTGTACGCTCAACGTGGCCACCGGAGAGATCCTGGTGCTGATGGGCCTCTCCGGCTCGGGTAAATCGACGCTGCTGCGCGCGGTCAACGGGCTGAACCCGGTGGTGCGCGGCTCTGTCACCGTCAATGACGGTGCATGGTCGGCCAATGTGCAGGGCTGTTCGGCACCCGACCTGCGCAAGGTCCGTCGCGAATGCGTGTCGATGGTGTTTCAGCAATTCGGCCTGCTGCCCTGGCGCAGCGTGCGCGACAATGTGGCGCTGGCGCTGGAACTGGCAAAGGTGCCCCGCGACGAAAGACTGGAGCGCGCGGACAGGCAATTGGCACTGGTGGGCCTGTCCGATTGGGCCGATCGCAAGGTCGGCGAACTGTCGGGCGGGATGCAGCAGCGCGTGGGCCTTGCCCGCGCCTTTGTGACCGAAGCGCCGATCCTGCTGATGGATGAACCCTTTTCGGCCCTGGACCCGTTGATCCGCACCCGCCTGCAGGATGAACTGCTGGAACTGCAACGCGATTTGAAACGCACGATCATTTTTGTCAGCCACGATCTGGACGAAGCTTTCAAGCTGGGCGGGCGCATCGCGATCATGGAAGGCGGGCGGATCGTGCAGGTCGGCACCCCGCGCGAGATTTTCTCGAACCCGGCATCCGACTATGTGGCCGAATTCGTGGCCAACATGAACCCGCTTGGCGTGCTGACCGCGCGCGACGTGATGGGGGCGGCCAGGACCGGCGAACACGCATCGGTCGATGCGGAAATGCCGGTGGCCGATCTGATCAGCCGGTTGGGCGGCGCGGAAAGCTGTTTCGACGTAACTGATGGAGGTGCGGTCATCGGGGCGGTCACGGCGCAGACAATTGTCGAACGATTGAAAGGCTGACGCGCGCGCAGGAGTGCTGTCAAATCAGGTGATTGACAGGGCAGAATTGCTCTGACCAGATAATTTTTTCTCGGGGGGAGATGTCTTATGCTGTACTTTTTCTTGATCAGCGCGGTCGTTTTGGCAATACTGAGGTGCCTGTCGGTCTATTTTCCCGATGGAACCGCGATGCAGTTTTTTGCAGATAAGCTGGTTCTTTTCGCGTATTTGGCCTCGGGACTTTTGCTTGTCGTTGCGGCGATGAGCGAAAAGGGTTTGTCGAATGCCCAGACCTCGGTGTTGCTGAAGATTGCGGGGTTCTGGGTAATAGGGTTGGTTATTGTCTGGGGAGTTCCCGCGATTTTTCGCAGGATGTGATCTTCCCGGAATTGCATTTGTGCAAGAAGTTTCGGGGGGAGTTTTTCATCCTGTTGTTGCGGCAGCGCCGCGCCATGCGCCTTTCCAAAGCTGGCCATTTTCACGCGCGCCCGGAATTACCCGCCAATCCATTTCGTCATTCGCACTGACACAGATATTTTAACGACCTAAGGAAGAACCATGCCCCAGACTCAGCTTGCAGAGGATCCGACCACGGAAGTGCCCGAGGTCCTGACCACCATCACCTTTTCAGAGCAACCGCGCTTCACGACCAACCCGACATTTGAATTCGACAACAACACTGTTACGACAGTGGGTCAGATCGTCAGCGACGGGGCCCAGCCTCAATCGCCGGTCATTGCGGCCAATACCAGTTACCGTGGCCCGGTGTTCCTGTATTTCGAAAACCCGGTAAACTACGTCAGCCTGGATGTCGGCTATTTCGACAATGTCGGCAGCACCCGTATCGAATTCCGCGATGCGGCGGGCAATGTCATCCATGTCGCGCATAACAGCGGCCTTGGCGTTCTGACCTTCGAATTTGCCTCTGATCTCGGCATTGCCTCGGTGGCCGCCATCGACGAAAGCTTTGATGACGCGGGATTTTCTGTCGATACCGTGGTCTTTGGCGATCCGATTGCGGATCTGGATCCGCCGACCATCGAACTGCTGGATACCGTGCCCGCAGGGGTCGACCGCGACCTTGGCGTGATCGAGGCGGATACCGAATATTTCTTTTCCGATTCCGTCAGCGAAGTGGACACGCAGGATTACATCCGCCTGACCGCGAACGAACAGCTGACCGCGACGATCCGGGTCTATCTGAACAGCAACCCGAACGATGTGCGCGAACTGGCCGTAACCTTCGAGCAGGGGGTGAACATCATCCAGCTCAGCGCGCTGCCGGGCTATACCGATGCCGAACCCTATTCGGTGATCGTGGATGTGAACCCGCCGACGCGCCTGCCCGAGGATGATCTGATCGACGATCTCTTTGCCAGCGTGGCCGGGGCGCTTGTCTTTGACTTCAACGCCAAGAAATACGAGATTTTCCAGCTTGTCATCGACAACATGGACAATGCCGACGACGCGGCACGTATCCTGGGCAAGATCGGCAAGGCCTTTGGCGTTCTGGGTCTGGTGCTGGACATCGGCAACCGGATCGACAACGTCTACAATTCCAATGACGCGCCCCGACAGGCCTTTATCGAGATTGTGGACATGTTCACCGGCATGGCCGCGACCGGTGCCGTCACTGCCGGCGTTTCGTTTGTCGGCACACCGATTGCGGGCGTCCTGGGCGGCTTCGTCACCGGGTTGATCTATACCTTCGGGCTCAGCAACTCTGTACGCAATGCGGCGAACGGCTGGTACGATGACCTGCTGAACGAGGCGAACCTTGAAAACAGCGGCGCATTGCCGGGCGATCTGATCGGGGTTGATGAGGTTGCGGGCGATGTCGACATTTCGGCCAACATCTTTGACGCCGACTTCTATCTCGACACCTATGCCGATGCCGCCGAGGCGGTGAACTCCGGTGCCGCGGTCAGCGCGCTGGCCTATTACCTGTCGATCGGGATCAACCAGGGCCATCAGATCAACGATCAGGGCACCGTAGTAGCACCTGCCGATCTGGCGCTGAATGTCACCATCGACAATCCCGCGAACCTCTTTGATATCGGTGTCTTTGCCGCGGAACTGGGCACGCGGCCCGGTGACGGTGTGACGACGCCAGAGGCCAATCTGGCCGATTACATCAACGAGCAACGGACCGATGGCACCGAATACGCATTCAACGCGGCGCTCTCGGCCCTTGCCAACCGGATCGCGGTGGACTGGATCGGCAACCGTGCCGAAGCGCCGTTCGGCGTGGCGTCTGCCGCTGCTGCGGCTACCTGGGCCGAGATGCTGACCAACGGGCAAAGCTATCAGGACGCGCTGGACAGCATCGCCGATGCGGCGGGGATCGACCTGTCGCAGACCCAGATCCTCGCGGCCTGGAACCCCGGTGCCACGGCGGCAGAGGTGTTTGCCTATCTCAGCAACTCGACCGCCGGGTCACAGGCGCTGATCGGGCTGGACTACAACGCCATGGGCATTGCCAACTTTGGCGGCATGTGGGTGATCCTTCTGTCCGACGGTTTCCTGGCCGATGACGTGACAACACCCGACGACAGCGGCGTGTTGTACCTGTTTGGCGAGGAAACCTCCGATTTCATCGTGGGTAGCGAAAGCGCGGATGACATCAGCGCCTTTGCCGGAAACGACGAAGTTTCGGCTGCGGGCGGGAATGATATCATCAATGGCGGCAACGGCAACGACACCCTGCGCGGTGGTGCCGGTAACGACGTGATCGAAGGCGGCAATCAGGAAGACCTGCTTTTCGGTGACACCGGCAATGACACCATGGATGGCGGTGCCGGCTTCGACCTGATGTATGGCGGTTCCGGCAATGACTTCATGAACGGGGGCAATCAGGCCGACAACCTCTTTGGCCAACAGGGCGAAGATACCCTGCTGGGCGGCAACGGGTTTGACCGTCTGTTTGGCGGCGACGACGACGATGTGGCCTATGGCTGGTTCGGGACCGATGCGCTCTTTGGCCAGCTCGGCAATGACCGGCTTTATGGTCAGGGCGACAATGACCGGCTGTTCGGCGGTCAGGGCAATGACCTTGTCGATGGCGGGTCAGGTGACGACGAGATCACTGGCGGCGCCGGCTTCGACACCATCGTCGGCGGCACCGGTAACGACCTGCTGGTCGGTGCCTTCAACGCCGACACCTTTGTCTTTGCCGATTTCGGTGGCGGCTTCGGCCAGGATACGATCCGGGATTTTGACGCCAACAACGTCTTTGAACGGATCGACCTGCGGCTTGTCTCCTCGATCCGCGACCTGAACGACCTGCTGACCAACCATGCGACCCAGGTCGGGCAGGACGTGCTGATCGACGCGGGCGGTGGCAATACCATCCTGCTGGAAGGGGTCGACCGCAACGATCTGGATGCATCCGACTTCATCTTCTGATCCCGATCCCGCAACACCGACAGGGGGCCGTCACCGGCCCCCTTTTCATGCGCGGCGGGCGGTCCGTCGCGACGCGCTCAGCGGGTGGAGGCCTTGCGCAGCAGTTCTGCGGCGTCGGGGCGTTTCAGCAGTTTCTCGTTCACGTCCAGCCCGGCATGGGGCAGGTCGTAATGGCCGGGGATGACCTCTCCCATGGCCTGTGACAGATCATCGGGCAGGATGGCCCGGGTCCGCGTGTCGATCAGCATCGTCTCGGCCGCGATCCCTTCGGCATAGATGATCTGGTGGCTGTCGAACAAAAGCTGGAAATAATCCACAAAACCGCCGTCCAGCAGGGTGACGGTATAGCCGTTCACCAGATGCCGCGCCTTGACCAGCAGCTCTGAGCGGCCCGCGCCCACCTCATCCGTGCGCTGGTAGATGAACAGGCGGTGGTCCGGGCTGACAATCAGGTCGTTCTCGTTGTTCAGGGTTCCGGCGGCAATGCGGATCGGGGCGAAATCGCCCACCGCGCGCACCGTGCTCTCTCCGATCCAGCGCACCGCCTGCACGCCATCGTCACGGGTCAGCACCCGGTCGCCGACCACCAGATCCTCAATCAGGCGCTGTTCGCCGCTGGCCAGGGTGATATGGGTGCCGCGGGTGAAGGACACGCATCCCACCTGCGCGAACTTGCGGCGCGGGGTCTTGGTGTCGATCCCCACCAGACGGTATTCCACCTGCGGCAGCAATTGTGCCATCGGCAAGAGATAGATTTCCACCGCCGATCCGTCCTGATCCACCTCCACCAGCAACAGCGCCTCCTGGGTCTGGCCGTCAGGCGACATGAACATCAGCGCGCTGTCCAGATGAAGCGCCGAACCGGGCGTGCCGGTTTCGCTGTCCTCGGCCACCGTGAACCGGTTGCTCATGGAAGGCAGCAGGGACAGCCGCAGGGGCGCCACGCCATAGGGCAGCTCATAGATGTCATCCAGCACCAGTTCGGCGGCAAAGGACAGGGTATCGCCCATATTTGCCCCATCTGTCGCCCGGATGTCGCTGGCCCTGAAAACCGGGGCGGACTGGGCAGGAGCAGGGCGTGAACGGGCCATCGGAACCTCGGGTCAATTGGAAATCTGGTCAGCGGATTACGCTAGAATTGTGTCGCACTTGGGTCAAGCGCGCGGTGTTTTGCTGGCATCCCCGGCGGGGCATGTTAGGTCTTTGACAACCAATCAGGAGGAATCGCAAATGGATCTGGGGATCAGGGGAAAAACCGCACTTGTCTGCGCGTCGTCAAAGGGGCTGGGGCTGGGCTGTGCCGAGGCACTGGCAGAGGCCGGTGTGAACCTGGTGATGAACGCACGCGGCGCCGAGGCGCTGGAGGCGGCGGCTGAGCGGCTGCGCAGCACCTACGGCGTGTCTGTCACCACCGTCGCGGCCGATGTCTCGACCGAGGAAGGGCAGAAAACCCTGATCGACGCCGCCGGAGAGATCGACATTCTGGTCAATAACGCAGGCGGCCCGCCCCCCGGCATGTGGAAGGACTGGAACCGCTCCGATTTCATCGCGGCGCTGGATGCCAACATGCTGGCCCCCATCGCCCTGATCAAGGCGCTGGTGCCGGGCATGATGGACCGGGGCTGGGGCAGGGTGGTCAACATCACCTCGCAATCCGTGCGCGCGCCGATCGGTGTGCTGGGCCTGTCGAACTCGGCCCGCACCGGGCTGACCGGCTATGTCGCGGGCACCTCGCGGCAGGTCGCAGGCTCGGGCGTGACGATCAACAACCTGTTGCCGGGCATCCACGCCACCGACCGGGCGGATTCGCTCGACGCAGGCGTGGTCAAGGCCAAGGGCATCACGCTGGAGGAAGCCCGCAAGGAGCGTGCCTCCGGCATTCCGGCGGGGCGTTATGGCACCCGGCAGGAATTTGGCGCGGCCTGTGCCTTCCTGTGTTCGCAGCACGCGGGCTTTATCGTGGGCCAGAACCTGCTGCTGGACGGCGGGGCCACCAACCTCACCATGTGAGCGGAGCCTGGCGGATGTTCAGACCTGTCCTTTGTGCCGCCGCGCTCTGCGTGGCGGCGCTGCCCCTCGGGGCAGATGAACTTCTGCCACGGCTTGAAGCCGCGCAGGGGGCGATCGACGCGCGGATGCTCACGGTGATGGGCGCTGATCCCGCCGGTGCGCGCTGGAACCCGGCGCGCCGCGCCGCCTCGGCCTGTGCCCTGCGCGAACTTGAGCGCCGGCGGGGCCGTAAGACCGCTGAGACCTACGTCCGCGCCGTCGAAAAGGCGGTAAGTGAGGCTGCCCGGCTCGGTTCTGCGGGTGAATTCGGCGGTCTGGCCGCCCGCATCCATCGCGATGCGGGCATTCGCCTGAACCGTGATCTGGTCCCGATCACCCGCACCTGCGGCATGGGGTTGTAACCATGGCAGAACCTTTTTCGCTGAAAGATCACCTGTTCAACGCGGAAAGCATCGGGGAGCTGGCGGAGGAATATGCCGCCGGCCTGCCGGGATTCGATGCGGCGCGTTTTCAGCAGGAAACCCTGGCCGGCTTCCCCGAGCGCGCCTTGATGGAGCGGCTCGACTGGATCGCCGATTGCCTTGAACCGCATCTGGCCGCCGATTTTCCGACCATGGCGGAGCAGCTGGAGGCGATGATGCCGCCGCCGCTGGACCCGAGGCTGCGCGACGACGATTTTGGCCGCTTCATCCATGCGGTGCCAGGGATACTGGCGGTGCGCCACGGGCTGGAGAATCACCGCGAGCGCGCGCTGGACCTGATCCATGCCGCCACCCGGCGGTTTTCGATGGAATACTATATCCGCCCCTTCCTGAACCGCTGGCCCGAGCAAACGCTGGCCCGGCTTTCGCACTGGGTGGAGGATGACAATTATCACGTGCGCCGTCTGGTCAGCGAGGGCACAAGGCCGCGCCTGCCCTGGGCGCGGGCCGTGACCCTGACCAGCGATCAGACCCTGCCGCTGCTGGACAGGCTGCATGCCGACCCGACGCGCTATGTCTCAAGATCGGTGGCCAACCACCTGAATGATATCGCGAAAAAGGAACCGGACCGGGTGGTGAACCTGTTGCTCGGCTGGGAAAAATCGGCCCGGCAGGACGGCAAGGAACTGGCCTGGATGACCCGCCACGCCCTGCGCACCCTGATCAAACAGGGCGACGCTGCTGCCCTCGACCTGCTGGGCTACCGCCGCGATGTGCCGGTGACCGCACAGCTGACGCTTGAGGCGCAAAGCGTCGCCATTGGCGGCGCGCTGGCCTTCTCGCTGCAACTGGAGGCCCCGCAGGACCTGCCGGTGATGGTGGACTACCGCCTGCGCTTTGCCCGGCCCGGCGGCAAGGAGGCGGAAAAGGTCTTCAAGCTGAAAGCGACGCAGATCGCGGCGGGGCAAAATCTGAGCCTGCGCAAATCCCATAAGCTCAAGGGCGATGCCACAACCTTTACCCTGCATCCCGGCAAGCATGGGATCATCGTGCAGGTCAACGGGGTGGACGTGGCGGAGGCACAGTTCGATCTGACTGCTGCCTGACCACAGTTCATCACATTTCGGATAGCTGGGTCGTGCTGTCTCGCCCTGCCGCTGTGGCTGATCTACGACTTGACCCTGAACAGAACAGATCGGGACGCCCCTCATGCAATCCAGCCTCCTCATTGCCCTTTTTGCGGCGCTTCTTCTGGCCAGTCTTCTGGCCGCTCCCCGGCGCGCCAGTGTCGAAGGCTTCTTTGGCGGCAAGACCGCCAGCGGTGGCGCACCGGGCCTCTGGGTGCTGGTATTGAGCCAGGTCACCACCTGGATTTTCGCCCGCTCCCTGATGAACGCCGCGATCCTGGGATATTATTATGGCATTGCGGGCACGCTGGCCTATGCCGCCTATTACGGATCCTTCCTGACCGGCGGTTTCATCGTCGCGCGCCTGCGCCGCAACGGGGCGCGGTCGATGCAGGACTGGCTGGGCGACAGGTTCGGCAGCAGCGGCACCGCCTGTTACAATATGGTCGTGGCGCTGCGGCTCTTGTCCGAAGTCTTTGCCAACCTGCTTGTGGTCGGCCTGATCTTTGATGCGGTACTCGCAGGCAGCGGCACCACGGCGATCCTGGTCGTTGCGGTGCTGGGGCTGGCCTATTCCGCATGGGGCGGGCTGTCGGCGGCCCTGCGCACCGATGTGGTGCAGATGTGTGTCTTTCTCGCGGTCTTTGGCGCGGCCTTTCTGGCGCTTGTGACCGGGCCGGAGTTCTCCATCGCTGCGGTGCTGACGGCGCCCGGCACCTCCGGCCCCTGGAACGGCTGGGTGCTGCTGGCGGTCGCGCTGCTGCAGGTCTTTTCCTACCCGGCGCATGACCCGGTGATGATGGACCGTGGCTTTATCGCGGATGAGGCCACAACCAGGGCCTCCTTTCTGCATGCCTTCTGGATATCGACCCTTTGCATCATCGGCTTCGGCTTTTTCGGCATTCAGGCGGGGCTGACCGGCGCGGCCTATGAGGGCGAGCTGATCGGCACCTGGGGGGTGATGTTTCCGCCTTGGGTCTTTGTGGCACTGATGATCTCGCTTCTGGTCTCCGCGCTCAGCACGCTGGATTCCGCCCTTGCCTCGGCCGCGCGGCTGATGGTCGAGGAATGGCGCATCGCCCCGCGCAGCCTGTCGGGCGGGCGCATTGTGATGGTGGGCTTCATGGTGGCAGGCACGCTGCTGACGCTTTGGGGCAATGCCACCCTGTTCGATGCCGTCGCCGTATCCGGCACCGCGTCGATGTTCCTGACCCCGGTGCTGGCGGTGGCGCTGGTCGGGGGCCGCAGGGTCGCGCGCTGGTCGTACCTTCTGGCATTTGGCGCCGCGATGCTGGGCGCGCTGGCCTATCTTGGCCGGGGCTGGCCTGTCTTTGCCGCGCTGCTGCCGGAGGGTCACAAATACGAGCAGCTTTTGATCATTTGCCTGTGCGTTCTGGCGATGGGCTTTGCTGCGGTGCTTGCGGGGACCCGGCGGGGCTGATAGCTGATCTCCGAGTGATTTAATCGGATACCCATGACTGCCGAAGTTCCCCGCCTCGAAATCAAAGACCTCAAACGGTCCTATGATGGCCGTCCGGTGGTTGATGGCGTCTCCCTGAAGATCATGCCGGGGCAGGTGACCTGCCTTCTGGGTCCGTCGGGCTGCGGCAAGTCCACGACGCTGCGGATGATTGCAGGGGTGGAAATGCAGGACAGCGGCACGATCCATGTGGATGGCAAGCTGATCTGCGACACCACCTTCCGCGTGCCGCCCGAGCGGCGGGAAATCGGGCTGATGTTTCAGGACTTTGCCCTGTTTCCGCACCTCAGCGTCGCCGATAACGTGGGCTTTGGCCTGAAAAAGGGCACCCGCGCCGAGAAACGTGCCCGGATCGAGGAACTGCTGGAGCGGGTGGACCTCAAACGCTACATCGACGGTTTTCCGCATCAATTGTCGGGTGGCGAACAGCAGCGCGTGGCGCTGGCCCGCGCCCTGGCACCGCGGCCCCGCATCATGCTGATGGACGAACCCTTTTCCGGTCTCGACAACCGGCTGCGCGACGGCATCCGCGATGAAACGCTGGGCATCCTCAAGGAAGAGGACACTGCCGTTCTGCTGGTCACCCATGAGCCGGACGAGGCGATGCGCATGGCCGATGAAATCGCGCTGATGCGCGGCGGTCGGATCGTGATGCAGGGCGCGCCCTACAACGTCTATACCCGCCCCGTGGACCGCGCGGCGGTCGCGGTCTTCTCTGACGCCAACATGCTGCACGCACGGGTCGAAGGGGCGCTGGCCGATACGCCCTTTGGCCAGTTCCTGGCCCCCGGTGTGCCGGATGGCACCGATGTGGACATCGTTTTTCGCCCCCAGCATCTGCGCATCGACTTTGACCGCGCGGGCCAGGGGCCGCGCCCCACCGCGACGGATGGCACCGCCGCGCGCGCCGTGGTCGAACGCGCCCGTTTCATGGGCAATGAATCACTGGTGGAATTTGTGTTGGACGACAGCGGGCTGCGTCTGAAGGCGACGGTGCCCAATGTCTTCCTGCCGCAGCCGGGGGCGGTGATGTGGCTAACCGTGCGCCGCGACAGGTGTTTTGTTTTCCCGGTGACAGGAGGGCGCAATGCCTGAAACATTGATGGTGGAATTCGGCATGGGGTCCTCCCTGCGCCGGGGCGATTACACCCAGGCCGCGACCCGCGCGGTCCGCGATGCCCTGTGGCACAATTCGATCAACCTCGCCGAGCTTTTCGGCTTTGACAAGAAGGACATGCGCATCACCCTTGATGTGGGCGTCCAGCAGCCCGACAAGGTGGACGCCGGGGCGCTGCGCGCGGTCTTTCCCTATGGCCATGTCACGGTGAACCTGCACCGCGGAGGGCTGGACGTGCCGCGCCCCGAGGGGGATGGCCATCCGACGATCATGGCGAATGTCGCCCTCTCCGTCGCCTTTGACATGGAGCGGGCCGATGGCTGAGCAACGCGTGATCATCGAAATGGGCATGGGCAACGACCTGCACGGCATGGATTACACCAAGGCCTGCGCCAGAGCGATCAAAGACGCGCTGCGCCATTCCTCGCTGCCCCTGTTTGCGGTGACGGGGCTCTCGCATGAAGAGATGCGTGTACAGGTCACGGTCGCCGTTCAGGAACCGGACAAGGTGGATGTCGACGCGCTGACCGCCAAACTGCCGCGCGGCCGGGCAGAGGTGCGCGCAGTCTTTGGCGGGCTGAACGTGCCTGCGGGCGGTGAAACCATCGTCATGGCCCAGGCCAGCGTGGAGGCGTTTCTGCCGGATCAGATCGGGGTCTGGCGGCTGAAGGGATGATCTGGCGGTCGGCTATAACCGCGCGACGCCGTTTTCTTCAAAGAAAACGGACCGGAGTTTTCGAAAACTCCGGCGGCGCGCGCGGTGCGGATCAAGGCTCGTAATCTTTCAACCGCTTGCCCGGTTCGTCCACGAACAACTCCGGCAGGGCCTCCGCGCTTTCGATCAGGTCGAGCCGGAAGACCCGGAACCCCTCGCGCAACTCGCACCAGGCGGTCAGGGTCCAGACGCGGCCCCAGTATTCCATATGCAGCGGACGCACGGTGCGGGTGGTGACCATCGCCTCCTTGGAGGTATAGACCAGCCGCAGCTTTTGCCGCGCCTTGATCGCCGCGCGCACCACGGGCATATGGGTGAAATTATGGGTCGCATCGGCAAAGGGGTAGACGGCGAATTTCCAGGCGTCCGCCTCGGCGATGGTCTGGGTCGGCAGCGCCGCGTCGATCTTGTCGGCCAGGGTCAGGGCCGCCGCCTGCAATTCGGCATCGGCAATCTGCGTGGCCACGGCAATGCCAAGGTTCAGCGCCTCCAGCTCGGCCGGGGTCAGGGTGAGCGGCGGCAGGGTGATCGCTTCGGTGATCATGTAGCCGACGCCGCGTTCGCCTGCCACCGGCACGCCGGAGGCCACCAGCGTATCCATATCGCGATAGATCGTGCGGGTTGACACCTCAAGCCTGCGGGCGATGTCCTGCGCGCGGTGCAACCGCCCGTCGCGCAGGATCTGGATGATATCAAAAAGGCGGTCCGTGCGGCGCATCGGGCCTAGACTGACACCGCGTCAGGGCTGCTGCAAGGTGATCCTTGCATGCCGCATCTGAACCTCGCCGGGGGCAATCATCGCCATCAGCGCCGCTGCCTCCGGGGCCTTGGAAATCCCCTGCGCTGCGCGCTGGGCGGCGGCCAAGTCCTCCCAGATGACATGATCGGTCCAGAGCCCGGTTTCATCCACCGACAGGGTGCGGCGTATCATTCCGCCGCTGCGTGCGATAAACGGGGCCAGATCCGCCGCCGCCCTGGTAAAGGCCGCTGCGTCGCTGCCGGGGATCAGCCGGAATGTAACGATTTCGCTCACGTGTTCTTGTGTCATCTTGCTCTCCTTGGTGATTGACAGCTTGCCTATGACAGGGTCCAACTGACATAAACCTGTCAGTTGAGGTGCCGCGCCTGTGAAAAAGAGCAATTCTGCGGGTCCGGCGGCATCCGTGCACCGCTTTCGCCCTTCATGGCGCCTGCGCCGGGCGGTAGACAGGAACAAATGGCCCCTTTCCGGGGCACCACGGTTTAGATGGGAGAATCGAGATGTTGAACAATATTGGCCTGCCGGGCCTTTTGCTGATTGCGGTGGTTGTGCTGGTGCTTTTCGGGCGCGGCAAGATCTCCAGCCTGATGGGTGAAGTCGGCAAGGGCATCACCAGCTTCAAGAAAGGCGTCAGCGAAGGCGAGACCGAGATGACGCAGGTCGAAGACCTGGATGGCGCGGACCTGCCCAGCCACAGCGACACCGGCACGCATCCCAAGACGGACAAGGTTGCCGACAAGGGCGCGAAAAAGAACAAGGTGTAATCACCCATGTTCGATATGAGCTGGACCGAGCTGTTGGTCGTGGGCATCGTGGCGCTGATCGTCGTGGGCCCCAAGGACCTGCCGGTGTTGTTCCGAAAGGTGGGGCAGTTCGTGGGCAAGGCCAAGGGCATGGCGCGCGAATTCACCACAGCGATGAACGACGCGGCCGACAGCAGCGGCATGCGCGAAATCTCGTCGAACCTGAACACCTCCCTCAAGGCGGCGACAAACCCGCTGGGAGCGGCGATGGATGGCGTCAAATCGGCGACCAAATCGCTCGCTGACATCGACCCCGACAGCGAAACCGGCAAGCTGGCCGCGCAACGGGCCGAGGATGTGAAGAAAATTCAGGCCAAGACCGCCCGCGCCGCCGCCGAACGCAAGCAGCGCGAGGCGACAGAGGCCCTGGCCCGCGCCGATGCGCTGGAAGCCGAGACCGCCCCGGCCGCCCCCAGGGCGGAAGCCGCCAAGCCGGCCGCACAGAAGGCACCTGCGAAAAAGGCCCCGGCCCGGAAAACACCCGCCAAAAAGCCGGCCGCGACAAAAACGGCAGCCAAACCTGCCGCGAAACCCGCCGCCAGGAAGCCCGCCGCGAAGAAATCGGCGGCCAAGCCCGCCGCTACAGCGGCCAAAAAAGAGTAAGCCATGAGCGCCACCGACGATATCGACGACAGCGCAGCGCCGCTGATCGAACATCTGGCAGAGCTGCGGACCCGGCTGATCCGGTCCGTGCTGGCCTTTATCGTGGGCATGATCATCTGCTTTTCCTTCGGCAGCACGATTCTCGATTTCCTGCTGGTGCCGATCGAGCACACGATGCGCAACCTGGGCAATCCGAACCCGGTGATGCAATACACCGCCCCGCAGGAGTATTTCTTTACCCTGATCCGCATCTCGATGGTGGGCGGGCTTGCAATCAGCTTTCCGGTGATCGCCACCCAATTGTGGCGTTTCGTGGCGCCGGGCCTCTACAAGAACGAAAAGAACGCCTTCCTGCCGTTCCTCATTGCCTCGCCCGCGTTGTTCCTGCTGGGGGCGGCCTTTGCGCATTACGTGGTGGTGCCGCTGGCGATGCAGTTCTTCCTTGGCTTCTCTGATGCTGCTTCCTATCTGACCGCCATGGTGGTCGACGGCGATGCGCGCAAGTCGGGCATCGACATCGTCTTTAACGGCAAGGTCAACGAAAGCCTTGATATCACGCTGAAAATGATCGTGGCCTTTGGCTTGTGCTTTCAGCTTCCCGTCCTGCTGACCCTGATGGGCAAGGCCGGGCTGGTCAGCACCGAGGGGCTGCGCAACGTGCGCAAATACGCGGTTGTGGGCATCCTGCTGCTGGCGGCACTGGTGACGCCGCCGGATGTGGTGACGCAGCTGATCCTCTTTGTCGTGGTCTATGGGCTTTATGAAGTGTCGATCTTCCTTGTCAGCCGGGTAGAGGCCAAGCGCGAGGCACAATTGCGCGCGGATGGCTATTACGACGACGACGTCGAAGAAGATCCTCTGGTCAGGGAATTTGACCAGGATCCCGAAGACGATGAGGGCGATCTGAAGTGATAGACGACCCGCTTGACCGTATCGCGGCGGCGCTGGAACGCATGGCGCCGGCGCCCCTGCCGACACCCGATTTTGACGCGGCTGCGGCCTTTGTCTGGCACACCGGGCCTGACCGGCTGGAACCGGTGGAGCATGTCTCCCGCGTGCCCTTGAACCTGCTGATCGGCGTGGACCGGTCGCGCGATACCCTGCTGGCGAACACCCGCCAGTTCGCGGCTGGCCTGCCTGCGAACAACGCCCTGCTCTGGGGTGCGCGGGGCATGGGAAAATCGAGCCTTGTAAAGGCGATACACGCCGATGTTCATGCATCACATGAGGCGCTGCGCATGGTTGAGTTGCAACGCGAGGATCTGCCCTCGGTGGGGCGTCTGCTGAATCTGCTGCGCGGCGCGTCGCAACGGTTCATCCTGTTCTGCGACGACCTCAGCTTTGGCCATGACGATACCCATTACAAGTCGCTCAAGGCCGTGCTGGACGGCGGCATCGAAGGGCGGCCGGACAATGTGGTGCTTTACGCCACCTCCAACCGCCGCCACCTGATGCCGCGCGACATGATCGAAAACGAACGCGGCAGCGCCATCAACCCGGCGGAGGCGGTCGAGGAAAAGGTTTCCCTGTCGGACCGTTTTGGCCTCTGGCTTGGTTTCCACGCCTGCGACCAGGATCAATACCTGGCGATGATCCGGGGCTATTGCGATGCTTACGGGGTCAGGATCGACGCGGAAACCCTGCGCGCCGAGGCGGTTGAATGGCAGGCCACGCGCGGGTCCCGTTCGGGCCGGGTGGCCTGGCAGTACTTTATCGACCTCGCGGGCCGCAAGGGCGTGCGGGTCGCCTGAGTTCAGGTTGCCAGCAGACCGGCTTCATAGGTGCGCAGGCAGGGGGCGGCCTTGGGGCCATATGCTGCAAGGTCGGGAAACAGCTTTCTGATCTCCGCACCCGCGGCGCCGTTGACCGCCTGCAGGGTCATGTCGCCGGGATAGAGGCTTTCGGTCCACAGCCCTTCGGACCGCAGCAGGTGATGCGCTTTGAGCAGGATGTGGTGATAGGTCACGATGCCGCCGGGACGCCGGTAGACACCGTCATGGCCGATCAGATCCCTGGCCCGCACCAGCACTTCCTCCTGCCCGAACAGAAGCTCGGCCCGCCAGTCCTGCAACAGGATGGCATGCTGGGGCGACAGAACCAGATCGCGGGTGTTGCCCAATGTGCCTTTGCTGATCACGATCGGGGCCAGGTCCCCCAGCGCCGCCACCGTGGTCGAGCCGATCCAGGCGATGGGTTGCAGCCCGCCGTCACGGGTCAGGGCAAGCTGGCCGGGGCAGAGCGCTTCGACCGCGACGGGGCCTTTTGCCGTTTCGATCAGGGTGCCGCTGGCAAAGCATACCACGCTGGCGCCAAGGCTGCTGTGCGGGATCAGGTCGCTGTTGTCGGTGATCCCGCTGGCGGTGAGGTTGGTATCGGCTGGCGGCATGCCGTCGGGAAAGACCAGGTAAAAGCCGTCCTCGTTCGCATCGTCCAGATCGTTGTCGTTGTTCAGGTCGACATCAATGACCGCGACGCGCCAGGTTGTCGTGCCATCGGTCACCGTAAAGGTATAATCGTAGATCACCTGACGCGGCGTGCCGCCGACATCTGTGGTCTGCTGGCCAAATCCGCCGATCCGCTCCTGAGGGGAAACAACCTCGTTCGTGGGGTCGCCGTTGAACTGGGTTGCGCCGGTGTTCTCGTCGACCACGAAATAGGTGTCCGGCCCGGTGTAGCGCCAGGTAGAGCCTGCGGGCGGCGCAAAGGCATAGTTATGCGCGGAGCCGTTGATCGTGCTCTGGGTGCCGTAGATCGTGTTCGTGTAGCCGTAGTGGACGGGCATCGGAATATCCAATCGCAACAATTTGCGTTGGATTGTTTCTAATACCGCAACGCGGCAGCCTTGCGGCAGAAGCCGGGCATTTAAGGCAAATACGGGACATTTCAGAGGTGTTTTTCCGCGCGCCGAAAGGCGCGCGGCAGGCCGGTCAGTTCAGGTAGGGGGCCGGGTCAACACTCTCAAAACCCTTGCGAACTTCGAAATGAACATAGGCATCATCACCGCTGCGCAGCTTGGCGATCTGCTGGCCACGCGCCACATTGTCGCCCTTTGCGACGCTGACGCCGGCCACATTGGCATAGACCGTCAGCAGGTTGCCCTCGTGGCGGACCACGACAATCGGCACGCCTTCGGCGCTTTTGGTGATGGCGGCCACGGTGCCTGAATCGGCGGCCATGACCGGCGCACCCGCCGCGGCCTTGATGTTGATGCCTTCATTCTTGCCCTTGGCATAGCCGCGGATGATGCTGCCCTGAACCGGGGTCGCCATCTTGGCCTTGGAGGTGCTGGCGGTTGTCTTGCCAACATCCGCGACCGGCTTTTGCGGTGTGGCGGCAGGCGGCAGCGGCTTGGCGGTGTCATCTTCGGGCAGGGCCGTCTTGGCGGATGGCGGCGTCGGTGTCGGGCTGCCCTGACCGGGCAATGTGGTGGTCTCGGGCGCCGGAACGGCTGCCGGGGTTGCAGTACCGGCGGTGCTGCGTTTTGGCGGATTCTGTTGCGGGACGGGGATCAGCAGGAACTGACCTTCGCGCACCGCGAAATCCGGACCCAGCCCGTTCCATTCTGCCAGCGCCTTGACCGGAACGGAATAGAGCCGTGCCACGGTATAGGCCGTCTCGCCCCGTTCAACGCGGTGGCGGATCGGTTCCCGGGCGGATTGCGCGGTGGCCGCCGGAGCGGGGGAGGCCGGTGCAAGCGTCGCGGTCTGGACGCCGGGTGCCGAAGGCGCGCGGTCAATCGCGCCGCCTGCCAGCGAAGAGATATCGACCGGCCGCCCCGACGCGGCACCGGTTGCCGCGGATGGTTCTGCAACGCGGTTGGGCAGGGCGATGATCTCGTCCTTGCGCAGGCGCACCGTGGGGTCGATGCCATTGTAGCTGGCCAGTTGCGAGGTGCTGGCCCCCACGCGCGCGGCCACATCGGCCAGCGTGTCGCCGCGCCGGGCCACCGCGACCTGGTAATTCGGATATGAAATCACACCGCGGCTGTCCGGGCTGGGCCGGTCCGCAAGGGGGGCTGTCGCGGCCTGTGCCGTGGTGAAGCTGCCCAGATTCCCGCGCAGGTCAAAGTCCAGTGGCTGGTCCGCACAGGCGCTCAGCAAGAGGGCGCTGGACCCGGCCAGAAAGCTCAGCCGCACGGGGCGGCGCATGAATGAATGACGCATCTGCATGTCCTCATGTATCCTCCCCCGTGTAATCCCGGGGATTTGCCGCACTTATAGCGCAATTATGTGTCCTTGCCCAACCCTTCGAGCAACGGAACGAAGCGAACAGCCCTCATTTCGTCATATTCAAGGCCCTGAGCGGTTTTCCGCACACGGATCAGGTGCTGAACGGTGTCCGACTGGCCCACCGGCAGCACCATGATGCCCCCGACCTTGAGCTGCGCCAGCAGCGGGCTGGGCGGGTCTTCGGCGGCGGCGGTCACGATGATGCGGTCAAAGGGGGCCTGTTCGGTCAGCCCGAAGCTGCCGTCCGCCGTGATCGCGGTGATGTTGTTGAGGTCCATCTGCTCAAAGATCACCCGCGCCTCGTGGACCAGCCGGCGGTGCCGGTCGATGGTATAGACCCGGCGCGCCAGCTTGCTCAGGATTGCCGCCTGGTAGCCAGATCCGGTGCCGATCTCCAGCACCTTGTCGCGGGGCGAGACCTCAAGCGCCTGGGTCATCAGCCCCACCACGGAGGGCTGGCTGATGGTCTGGCCGCAGGCGATGGGCAGCGGCATGTCCTCATAGGCGCGTTGCGCAAACAGCCCCTTGATGAAGGGCCCGCGATCGACGGTTTCCATCGCGTTCAGCACGCGGGTATCCGTCACCCCCTTGGAGCGGAGGGCATAGAGGAACTGCATCTTGCGTTCGGCTTCTGTCAGTTCCTCATCGGTCACGTGTTGATGCCCGCGAATCTGTCCATCATGTCATGCGCCGTCAGGTCGGCCCGCATCGGCGTGACCGATACATATCCCTCAAGGTTCACCGCCGCATCGGAACCGGGGGCGGTCATGACCTGCTGGTTTCCCCCCTTGATCCAGGAAAAACGGCGGCCCGAGGGGGCCAGATGCGGTTCGGTTGCAAAGACCACGCCGGGGCGGCGACCCTGCGGGGCCAGACGCGTCCCCTTGACGGCACTGGCCGGAACCGGCGGGAAATTCACATTGTGGAACAGCCGGTAATCGCCCTGATCCTCCGGGCTGACCGCAAGAATGCGCCGGATCACCTCTGCGCCATGGGCCGCTGCCGCCTCGAAAGGGTCGTCCAGATCACGGTTCGCAGGGCCAAAGTACTGCGACAGCGCAATGGCGGGAAAGCCCTGCAATGCCGCTTCCATCGCTCCGCCGATGGTGCCGGAATAAAGCGTGTTCTCGGCCGAGTTGTTGCCCCGGTTCACGCCCGACAGCACCAGGTCGGGCAGGGCGGTCTTCATCACGTCATGAACGCCGATCAACACGCAATCGGCGGGTGAGCCTTCGGCGGCATAGCGGCGCGGGCCCAGTTCGCTGATCATCGTGGGTTTGACGTAGTTGATGCAATGGCCGACGCCTGATTGCTCGAATGCCGGTGCCACGGTCCAGACTTCGCCGTCTGCTCCGGCCAGTTCTGCGGCGATACGGGCCAGCACCTTGAGGCCGGGTGCGGCGATGCCGTCGTCGTTTGTAATGAGAATGCGCATGGAAAGCCCTTTTGCCCTTGATAGGCGAGGGCCGCGCGGGCGGCAAGGACGGGTCAGGCCGATTGAAAAAGGATGGGTGCCTAGAGTTGCGCGATTACCGCAGCGGCCTGGGCCTGCGGATCGGCCAGCTTGTGGCGGTCCTCGCCCGGAAAGAACCTTGCGCGGGTGGCGGTGGGCATCGGTTCCGGGGTCAGGATATGCACCTTTGGCCCGTTCTTTTCCGTTTCCGCCGCCCAGGACCGGGCCAGCGCGATCTGCGCCGCCTTGGAGGCGCCATAGGCACCAAAGAACTTTTCGCCCGCGCGCGGATCGTCGAAAAACACCGCCTGACCGGATGTTCCCAGCAGGGGGGCGACAAAGGTGATCAGCCGGGCGGTGGCGGTGACATTGCAGACAAGGGATTTCTCCATGTCCTTTGCATCGACGTGATCGGCGGGGGCAAGGGGGGCGGCGTGGATGGCGCAGTGCAGCCACAGGTCCAGCTTGCCCCAGCGGTCGTGAATGCCCCGGCAGAGCACCGCCATGGCCTCGGCCGTGGTGACGTCCATCGGGGCCAGGGTTGCGGCGCCGCCCCGGGCCTGAATGCGGTCATCCAGTTCTTCCAGCGCGCCGGTGGTACGGCCCACAGCGATGATGTGATGGGTGGGGCAAAGCGCCTCTGCCAGCGCGGCACCCAGGCCGCGCGATGCGCCGGTGATCAATGCGGTTTTTGTCATGTTGGCCATGTGCCTTGCCACGGTCGCGCCGTCAATAGTTGCCAGGGCCTGGATCTTAGGTCGTGTTGACATTTATTGTCGCCCACCCGCGCGAGACGGATTTTGCCGTTGGCGCCCTGATGTGAGCGCAGCAATGTGATCATTGGAAGCGAACATCCGGGATGGCAGAGGCAAAATCCGCCGCGC
>NZ_JAPWGV010000026.1:0-82547 GCF_027213915.1 Sulfitobacter sp. G21635-S1 | reverse complement strand
TGCAACGCAAACAAGGAGAAGAGCAATGACCACGAACTGCATCAAATTCACCAGCGCCGACATCGAAACCGCCAAGGGCGTCGGCTCCATCTCGACCTTGACCTTCGACCTCGACATCACAGTCGAACCCGTCGCGAGCACGAACCCGATGGCCCCCACACACCGCGTCCTCGGCCGCTCCCCGCGTGGCAAGCTGGTTGAGTGCGGCGGCATCTGGAAGAAGCAGAACAAGGAGACCGGCGCCGACTACTTCACGCTGACCATCCGCGACCACGGCTTCAACGCCAACCTCGGCAAGGCGGCAAGCCAGGACGATCTGTCCCTGCAGGCGATCATCCCCTGGGGCCCCAAAGACGCCGCGTGACGCAAAGAATCGGCTGGGGCAACCCAGCCGATTCTCGTTGTCTCCTATGGCACTGACACGATTTATTATGTGTTGGAGTGGCATGGGCGATGTGTTTGACGGAACCAAGTGACCACGGTTCAGATGTAGAACTTTTCTGATGCAGCTCGCTGCGTGGCTGTCGTGTTTGCGGATCCGCTAGGCGTTTCGACGCTTCAAGCCATGTGCCGTTTGACAGCCGTGCAGTTACATAAATGTATTTTAAAACAGTAGGTTAAAGTATTTTTACCGCGCCGTTCGAGTTGAGTGCTGCGCAGAAGGCCGCACCGTTGGTTCCATATGTTGGGCCGCCTTTTTCGCCGCTCACTATAGCTTGTCGCCGCATCTAGACTCGATCGTGCTGCGGGAGTGCATAAGCCACCGCGTGAAAATCGTTGTTAAGACTCATTTTTCCGTGTAGATGACACTTTAAAGGGATAAATTGCTGAAAAAGCGATATTTAGAGGGCAGGCGGATGCGAGATAGGTCATTTACGGCTGATACGAAGGATCAACCCTTCGACGAGATCATCCTTCAACAGGGAGAGCTGATTTCTGACCGTCTCAATATGTTGCGGCAGGAACAGTATCCTCCAGATGCCCAGAAAGGTCTACGTCAGTTTTCGCTGGCGGAGGTCGCTTATTATCTCGGCGTGACCCAGTCGACAATCAAGAAGCTCCACCTAGAAGGTAAGGGGCCTGATCCCGAAACCTCGTCGTCGGGGAGGCGTAGTTATTCAGCTGAGCAAATGCTCGAACTGCGGGCGTATTTGGACAAGCATGGTCGGCCTGGAAAGCGGCGGTATGTGCCCCATCGGCGTGAAGGTGAGGAACTGCATGTAGTTTCTGTCGTCAACTTCAAAGGCGGGTCCGGAAAGACGACGACTGCGGCTCATCTGGCTCAGCACTTGGCGCTGAAAGGGCATCGTGTACTGGCGATCGATCTTGACCCGCAGGCATCACTGACAGCTCTGCATGGTATTCAGCCGGAGCTCGATAATGTTCCATCGCTCTACGAGACGCTCCGCTACGATGATCAACGCAAGCCAATTATCGAAGTAATCCGACCAACGAACTTTCCTAACCTTGATATCGTGCCTGCAAGTTTGGAACTTCAAGAGTATGAGTACGATACCCCCGTTGCCTTGACGAGCAGCGACCCCCACGAGGGGCGCCTTTTCTTCACTCGGATCTCTAAGGCGCTCGACGAAGTCGATGATCGCTATGATGTCGTGGTGATCGATTGCCCACCGCAGCTTGGCTATCTCACGCTGACCGCACTGACAGCCTCGTCGTCAGTCATCGTCACCGTCCACCCACAGATGCTGGACGTTATGTCGATGAGTCAATTTCTGCTCATGCTTGGCGGAATCATGAAGACAATACGAGACGCTGGCGCGAACATGCGACTGAAATGGTTTCGCTATCTGGTTACCAGGTTTGAACCCACTGATGGCCCTCAGAAGCAGATGGTCGGGTTTCTGCAGGCGATGTTCCCGAACCAGATGCTTACCGCGCCTGTTTTGAAATCCACGGCGATCTCCGACGCTGGGATTACTAAACAGACACTCTACGAGGTCGAGCGCTCCCAGTTTGTTCGCACAACTTATGACCGGGCAATCACTTCACTGAACGACGTGAACGATGAGGTTTCGGAGCTGATCCACAAAGCATGGGGGCGCGAATGACGACGTCTTTGACAGCCGTGCAGATTGATAGTTTTGACAGCCGTGCAGACAGCCATTTGTCCAGAGTGTTCACGTCTATGATCGCCCAGAAGGAGACAGTTTGATGGCTCGTAAAGACCTCCTGAAAAATGTGATGGCCAGTTCTTCCGAGCAGCCGAAGGACTCTGGCCGATCAGGCTATGCGATGCGTGGCGCATCAAAGTCCATGAAGGTCTCGATTGACAATCTTGCCGAAAATTCGAAGCGCTTGCTCGAAGGGGAAACCATCGTCGAAATCGATCCCCAATTGATCGATGTGTCCTTCATTTCGGATCGTCTCAGCGACGACGACGAGGCCTTCAACGAGCTGAAGGAGTCGATTGCAACTGGTCGCCAGGACACTCCAGTACTGCTTCGCCCGCACCCGGATCTGGACGGTCGCTATATGATCGTCTTCGGCCATCGGCGTGTGCGCGTGGCGTCAGCCCTTGGCCGGAAGGTTCGCGCTGTAGCCAAACCAATGGACGATGTGGCGCACATTCTCGCCCAAGGGCAAGAGAACACGGCGCGCGCGGATCTTTCATTCATCGAGAAGGCGCTTTTCGCAAAAAGCCTCCTTGATATGGGGCAGGCGAAGGATGTGATCCAGTCGGCGCTGACCATTGATGGAACGCTGTTGTCGCGCATGTTGTCTGTCGCGCAGAACATCCCGAGGCATGTGATTGAGCGGATCGGTCCCGCTAAGCAGATTGGCCGTGACCGCTGGGAGGATTTCAAGAAGCTGGCTTCGGAGTCTGCGAACCAAAAGGTCCTTGAAGGTGCCTTGGAACTCGAAGGGTTTCACGAGCTGGATAGCGATGCAAGGTTCGAGCTCCTGCACAGCAGACTGGCAGAGGCGGGCAGGACACCCAAGCGCAGAAAGACGCGCATGGCACCCAAGAAGCGCACCTGGACCGCCGGCAAAGGCCGCATCAAAGGGGTAATCGGCCGGTCCGGAAGGGCATTCAGTATTTCGCTGACAGCACAGGATTCAACCGAGTTCGGAGACTTTCTCTCCGGTCGACTGGATCAGCTCTACAGCGAATTCCTCGCAACAAAAGAGGAGCAGTCGGAACAATGATCTAGGCAAAAGAAAAGCCCCCAAGCAGCGTGGCCTGAGAGCTAATCTGAAAAGTTTGGTCGCTTAGAAGATACCTCTCCCACGAATCACTGTCAACGATGAACGCTTTTGAGCGAACGGCTTTCTTTTGCCTCCACATAACCGGAGGTGAGATACAGGCATGAAACATACAGGTTGGCGCAAGCCGACACCGGGTCTTGGGGTTGCTGAGCAACTTGCCCAAGCCGGTGAACGGGTAGCAGTACCCAAAACACGAGCATTTGTCGCGCTCAAGCGCGTTGGTGCACATATCGGCCTGAAGGCTGGCGACATGATGCTCCTCGACACGCTCGGGGCCTTCACCCAGGCCCAGGACTGGGAGGAGGGGCAGCGCCCGATCGTCTGGGCGTCGAACGCCTATCTGATGGAGCGGACGGGCTTTTCGCTCTCCGCGCTCAAGCGCCATGCGCGGCGCCTGGCCGAGATCGGCGTGATTTCCTTTCAGGACAGCCCGAATGGCAAGCGGTGGGGCCGTAGGGACGCCGATGGGCGCATCGTTGAGGCGTATGGCTTCGATCTGTCGCCGCTTTCAGCCCGTGTCGAGGAGTTCGAGGAGCTTCATGCCGAGCTGCAGGCCGAGCGCGAGCTCTGCCAGCGCCTGAAGCGTCAGATTACGGTGGCACGCCGGATGATCCGCGCTCGGATTGAGGCGGCTATCAGCAGCGCGCTGCGCGGGCCCTGGAGCCAATTCACTGGACTCTTTGAGGAACTTCTGGACCGGCTTCCGCGTCGTCATGAAGCCTCTGAGCAGTTGGAACGGCTACTGTTGTGGTTCAAGGAACTTCAGGAACGGGTCGAAGCGGCCTATCTCAAGGCGACTGGTGCGACAAAACCTGTGGAAAACATCGGTAACAAAGACACCCAAATCACAAAAAAGACTCAAGAAATGGACCCCAGGGAGGTCATTTCTGAACCTCATATACTAATTACAAATCAACTTAATCCTGTAACTAGTAATTCCTCTGAAAAAGAGGAAGCGGCGGGCGTGGTACCCAATGCTCCACCCGAAGAGTGGGTTGATAGGGAGCTGGAAGACTGGGTTGCCGAGGTGCGCAAGAAGCGGACGGCGCTCGATCTGCCGACAATCATGCAGGCCTGTCCGGAATTCGCGTCCTGGGCGCGCAATATGGGTGGATTCCTGAAGGATTGGGGCGACCTGCACCGCGTTGCCGGGCAACTCAGGCCGATGATCGGTATCTCAGAGCATGCCTGGAACGTAGCGCAGGATCGAATGGGGACCCAAGTGGCCACGGCCGCATTTGCGCTCGTCTTCGAGAAGCACAGTGTCGGTGAGGTTGCCTCGCCGGGCGGATATCTTCGGGGCATGGTCGAGAAGGCTGGGGCAGGAGAGCTGCATTTGGAGCGTAGTTTCTATGGCAGGCTCAGCGGGCAGGCGGCGTGACGTATTGATAAATAAGTGGCATTGGCATATATTGCCAACAAAGGAGATCTGACACATGGTGACACGCAACGTTGTCCTGACCGAACCTCAGGATCAACTGGTTCAAGCCTTGGTGGCATCCGGGCGCTACCAGAACGTGAGTGAAGCAATGCGCGCTGGCCTGAGATTGCTGGAGCAGGAAGAAGCACAACTAGCCGGGATCCGGAAAGGTCTAATTGAAGGTCTGGCGCAGGCCAAGGCGGGCGATCTTGCGGAGGGAAGCGGCAAAGATGCGATCCGTAGGGCCTTTGCGACTGCGCGCGCGCGTTCATGAGCCGATCCTTCCGGCTGACTCGTCGTGCGGAAGCTAGCCTCACTGAAATCGGCAGATGGACGATCGAGAATTTCGGGCTGCGCCAAGCGGAGCTTTACGAGGCCGAATTGCTCAACTGCTGTGAAAGAATTCTGAACGGCCAGGCCCATAGCCGGAGTTGCGCAGTTCTCGTTGATGATGTCGAAGACCTGCGGTTCATAAGGGCAGGGGAACATTTCCTTGTGTTTCTGGATCGATCGGACGAGGTCATCATCGTGGATATCCTCCATTCCCGCAGCGATCTCCCTCGCCATGTTGCCTCACTTTCGGCTTTGAAGTCCGAAGACTCCTGATCCACATCACAACCCGGCTGCCTTCGTCAGGTTCACCCGGAACCTGTCTCGGCGACGCTGATAGCGGCGAGTCATCTCGGCCGAAGCGTGCCCCAGCTGCTTCTGGACATAGCGCTCGTCGACTTCGGCGGAGCTGGCGAGACCGGCGCGTAGGCTGTGGCCAGAGAACATAGCGAGGCGGTCTTTCTCAGGCAGGTCCGACCGGATGCCCGCGTCCAGGACCGTGCGCTTGATCAGCCGCGCAACGTGTTTGTCGTTGAGCCGCTTGTCAGAGGCGCGTTTGCCATCCCGCGAGGTGCCGACAAAGACAGGGCCGAAGTCGATCCTGGCGAAGTGCAGCCATTGCTCGAGTGCATGGACAGGGCAGGTCTGGTCCTTGGAGCCGCGGCCGATCTCAACCTCGCGCCAGCCGGTCTTTGCGTTCAGGGTCAGTACGACGCCCTTGTCGAAGATCTCGATCCAGCCGCCCGAGTCCGGCGTGTCGTCCTTGTGAACGTCGAGGCTGACAATTTCCGACCGACGCAGACCGCCCGCGTAGCCAATCAGCAGGATCGCCCGATCCCGCAAGCCGCGCAGGTCGTAGGGCAGGGCGGCGATCATCGCCAGAATATCCTCGGCCAGAATCGCTTCCTTCTGCACCGGCGGGCGCGCGTGCTTGCGTTTGATCCCAGCCAACACCGTCGCGATGTGGCGGTTCTTACGATCGAGGGTGAATCCGCGTTGCGCATAGTTCCAGGCGAGGCCGGAGAGGCGGCGATCGATCGTGCTGACCGACAGGGGGCGGGACGCCCACTGCGAAGGGGAGGGGCCTGACCCGGAGGCGAGATCGGCGAGGTAAAGGCCGATCATCTCGGATGAGGGGGGCAGGGGCTCCACTCCCTTCATCCGGCACCAGCGCGCAAAATGCGCCCAATCCTTGGCATAGGCCTTCAGCGTGTTGTCGGACGCTGCAGCGCGGGCATAGTCGCGGGCGGTGTCGACCAGGCGATCAAGGCTGCCGGAGCCCGCGACATGGGAGGGCAGGGCGATCCCATCGCTTTTTTCTTGATTTCTCGCGTCGCCCTGAGCATTATGACTTGCATCAGAGTTTGATGATGTCGATTTCTCGTCCTCTGCGGCCATTTTCCAGTGAATCCAGCGATGAAATTAAACTGATTTTCAGCGTATCTTTTTATGTCCGATAATGCAAACTTATTGGACGCAGCCGAGAACAACAGGGCGGGGCGGTTAGTGTGCTATTTTCTAGCAGAAAGCGCCGTGCCAATGTAGGCTCTGTGCAGGACATTTGCCCGACTGGATCATATCAGCGACCTCGACACGCTACCCCGGATGCCCGCCTGGGTCACCTCCGCGTGCGCTGAAACCCTTGAAGACATAAGCCCCAATTTAACAGCTAAACAGACGCAATAGCTGTCGGGATGGAAGCCGCTCGATCAACCCTCGAAACGCTGCGATGCCCGGCGCGTGGCCTCCCGCTTGACGCTGAGAAACAGGACCGCCATGCAGCCAACCAGTTGTCACTTAGCACTTAAATGTGAGAATGCGGTCGATTTGAAGATTTTTGGCACTTTAAGCTGAGAATCATCTGGCCCGGGTTTCATATCAGTTGGAACTGCTGGGGTGGTCCCCACTCGATCGCCGGGCTTACCAAATGGTCTGTCGCCATGACAAAGCGCTTTCTGTTCTCGCCCATCATGTGCCCGTGCAGCATCTTCAGCATCGGTGGCCCTGCGCGGTCAATGATCGCCACGCCTGCCAGGAGCGCGGGTCGGATGCAGAGTGGCAGGATGGGGTGTTTTGGCGAATGTGGAAACGAAGTCTCCCTGGCCAGTATGGCATCGAAATCGGGGACGATGGCGCCGAGGAGCCGGTAGCGCCAGAGATCGCCGTCACGCGGGGGCGGCCAGGGGATGCGGCGCATGAGCAGAAGCCGCGCGATCTCCAGAGGTGGCAGCCATGTTTCCACGCGGCGCTCTGCGTGGTTGTTCAACAAGGTCTCACCGCGACGTGCTGCCGCGCGATATGGCTCAAGCGTCCGTTCGCCGTCACTGGTGGTCTTGTCCTGGTAGGGTTCCCCACAGTGCGAGCAAGTGATCCGCCACCCCTGCAATTCGCTTCTAAGAATTGGCGGAGGGCTGACATCGGTTTGAGTGCACCGCCCGCAACGCTGCATTGGACTCTTGGCGATGAACCGGTGAGCCGCTTTGGGGGCACCCGCGAAGCTCAGGCTGCGTACAAGTTGCGGGCTGACACCGAACATCCCCGCAATCCGGTTCGCTTGGGCGTTGGTCAGGGAAAAATCGATTGCCTCAAGGGATGTCGCATCCGGCAATCCATGGCGCAACATGGTCAACGGCGTGACGCCATAGAAGTCCGCGTGGCGACTGATCCAGGATGACAGGACTTCGCCGCGCAGAGGTGGCAAGGTGACGGGCAGGGGTCCCGTCATGCGAAGACCGCTTCGGCATCAAATGCAGGCACCCAAGCCTCGACGGCGCCGTCGGTGATGTGTTCGGTCCCGCTCTCGATAGCCTCGATCGCAAGACTGCCCAGCATCTGGAAGATGTTCGCCGTGATACCGTCCGTAATCTGCAGAATGCGCCGCAGGGATTTCGGCGTCAGCACAGAGGGTCGCCGCAATGGCGTATTGCGCAGGATCGACGCGATCAGCGTCTCGAAGTCTTCGTTGGCGGCCCAACGGTTCAGGGTGAGTTGCTCGAAGCGTCGCGCAAGTTGAACGTCACCGCCGATGGCTTCCCGGGCGTCGTTCACGCCGAAGCAGACCAGTGAGATTTGGAGCCGATTGCTGAGAAAGCGCAGCATGTTGAGCACGATACGTTGCTCTCGATAGGTCCCGGCGAGGATGTTGTGGACCTCGTCGATGACCAGAACCTGGGTGCCGATTGCCTTCATAATCCGCAGCGTCGCCTGTTCCATCTGAGCAATATCGGCCCGCGGTGCCTGGGGTGCGCCGAGGAGGGAAAGCAGTTCACCATAGAAGCGCCGCTCGCCGGGGCGGCTAACCATTTCCATGGCCAGGACCGGTGTCTTCAGAATCCCGGTACGGCGATCAAGATGTGGCGGATGCTGATCGCGGAAGCGTTGCATGATCATGGTCTTGCCCATCCCGCTGTCGCCATAGATCGCGACAGACGGCATGCGGGAACCTCTCGGATGATCAAGGAGCGCCTCGAGGCGATCGAGGGCTTGCTTTGCGCGAGGGTAGAGAACCCAACGGCGGGACCTGATGGCGCGAATGCGTCCCGCCTGGGGTTCAGACAGCAGGGCTGCCGCGTCGGCGGTAAGATGAGGGTGATCGTTCGTCATTATGGCTCCAGCTCATTCGGTGTCCTCAACAAAAGGCACCGGTTTGCTGGAGTCGACACCACGGAGCGTGCCCGTATCCCGGAGGTCGTCGGCACGCCTCGGCTGAGCTTTGCCGCGCCGCACGGCAGCGGTTCTGTTTACGGCCTCATCAACCAACTTCCGCTGTTCGAGTGCGGTCCTCACAACCGCGCGGCTATCGACTTCACGCCGCCCTTTCTCACGCAGGGTGCGACGCGCCGTCAAAGCCTCGTGCAGGGAAATGGGTGCCAGGGTCAGGTCCGCGTAGCGGGCTTCGACGAAGTTGCCTGAGGGCCGCCGCACGAACACACGCGACATATCACGCGGATCATACTTCACGAGAAGCCGCCGCTCAGTCCGGCCGACATCGGCGCTGAGTGCGGCTGACCAGTAGCGCAGATCGAACAGGTGAATGCCGGTTGGACGCAAGGTCCGTTCCTGCTCCGGCAGGAAAGAGACCCAGAACTGCAATCGATCCTCAGGCAGCCGCAGAGGGATCTCGCCTTCATGGTCCCACCAGACGGCGAGGGGAGGGCGGCTCAGCGAGCTGTGGATGGATTGATGATAGGACCCGACAATGTCGAGGGCGATATAGCGCTCCAACTCGCGCAGGGTCAGCGCCGCATGTTTTCTTGAATCATACTCCGCGAGGTCCTGAGCGTTGCTGAAGGTCGTACCGGGCAACAGGTGCAGCCGTCCCATCTGGGTGCCGATCAAACGCTCGATATGTCCGCCGAAGCGCGGCGTACCCGGCGGTCGCCAGTCGATCGCAATGCCTGCATTCTCGCAGCCACGTTTGAACGCGCGACTCCGGAAATCCGCGCCATTGTCCACATGCACCCGGTCGGGAAGGCCGGCCACGGGCCAGGGCTCTTCGATCTCGCGCGCTTTGAGCCAGGCCGTCTTGTCATAGACCGAATGCAGCAGGCATAGGCTCGTCGAAAGCCGGGATGGCGCATCCATGGTCAAGTAGAAGCCCGTCACCATACGGCTAAAGACATCCATGGCCAGGGTCAGCCACGGTCGTCCGATTGGTTCGCGGGTTTCCTCATCGACGACAAAGATGTCGGCCTTCGTGTGATCGATCTGAACAATCTCGAGGGGTCGGGAGGTGCTCAGTGTTCCCGGGACCGCCGTCGTTGCTTTTACGGTCCGCGTTTCGCCCCGACGCTGCGCCCGGTGGCGCAGGTCCAGGTCGCCCAGCCGCCGCTCGATCGTTCGGCGATGCGGCGACTTCAATCCTGCCGAAGCGCAATCCGTTTCAATGTCCCGCACCAGCTGCGAGACCGGTGGCCGGGTCGGTTTCAGATAGTACGTGCGGATTGCCTTCTCGATGATCTCCTCGCGCCGAGCATCCAAAGCGCGATGGCCCGTCGGGCGTCCGCGCTTGGTCTCAACGAGCGACATGACAGTTCCGTCCGCCCGAAACCGCCTCAGCAAACGGTAGGTCGTCGCTTGGCTGACCTGCAGTTCGGAGGCAAGATCGGCAATAGCGGCCACTGTTGACTCACCGGAACTGGATTCCAGGAATCTGCGGATCGCAGCCGCACGGCGACAGGCTTCTGCCCACACGGCGTCGTCTATCTCGTATAGAAGTGGTTCGGTCACAATGAGAACCCGACAAAATCGGAGCCACAATTATCGAATTAAGGGCTAAAGTCCAGTCTCCATTATTAATTTAAGTGCCAATTCTCACATTTAGGGGCAAAGCTAAGTCATTGAAATAAGGAAGATCAGATTATCATCTTTAAGTGCTAAGTGACAGGGTTGATGCCGATCTATCAGAAACCCAACACAAGCAGGCCGGCGAAGGGGCACAAGACCTATCCCTACCTGCTCAGAGGGCTGCGGGTAGAACGCCCAAACCAGGTCTGGTGCTCGGATATCACCTATCTGCCTATGAGACGCGGGTTCCTCTACCTCGTGGCGATCATGGACTGGCACAACCGCAAGGTTCTGTCCTGGCGGATCTCGAACACGTTGGAAGCCCAGTTCTGCGTCGACGCGTTGAACGAGGCCATCCACAACTTCGGCCCGCCCGAGATCATGAATACCGATCAAGGATCCCAGTTCACGTCCTTTGCCTGGACGGATCGGCTCCGCCGATCAGGGGTGAGGATATCGATGGATGGGAAAGGCCGGTTCCTCGACAACATCTTCATCGAGAGGTTGTGGCGCACCCTGAAATACGAATGCGTCTACCTGCATGCTTGGGAGACCGGATCGGAGACGAAAGAGGCCATCCGGAAATGGATGACCTTCTACAACCACCAGCGCCCGCATTCAGCCCTGGGCGGCCAGCCTCCGGCGCTGGTCTACTGGCAGAGAAATGATATCAACCAACCCGATCAGCAGGTGCAACGAGTAGCTTAAATTACGCCAGATCCTGTCCAAGAGATGGGGAGTAGCTCAAACACTGCTTTGCGACACAAACTTGTCGACCCATGCGCCACTGAAGTGGTCCCAGGAATCCGGACAGTCGGCTAAGGTGTATCCCAAACCTTTGAAGGGATACGAGAATGGCGAAGCGCCGGAACTTTACAGACCAGTTTAAAGCCAAGGTGGCGTTGGAAGCGCTGCGTGGCGACAAGACCGTGCAGGAGATCGCGGCGAAGCATCAGCTGCACCCTAACCAGGTCAGCACGTGGAAGCGGCAGGCCATCGAGGGCATGGCGGACGTATTCTCGGGCGGCAAGCAAAGCGGCCCGACCGAAGCCGAAGTCAAGGAGCTTCACGCCAAGATCGGGAGGCTGGCGGTGGAGAACGATTTTTTGTCGGAAGGGCTCAAGAGGTGAGCCCGGCAAAGAAACGGTCGATGGTCCAGCGCGACCATCCCGAACTGAGCATCAGCCGGCAATGCAAGCTGGTGAACCTGAGCCGGTCGGCGTTCTACTACACGCCGGTCGGTGTTGATGCCGAGACGCTGGCGATGATGAAAGAGATTGACCGCGTGTTCACGAAGTATCCGTTCTTCGGGTCACGCCAGATCGCGGCCTATCTGCGCCGGGAAGGCACCGTCGTGGGCCGCCATCGCGTGCGCCGACTGATGGCGAAGATGGGGCTGGAGGCAATCTACAAGCGCCCCAGAACCAGCCAGCGGCATCCGCAGCACCCGGTTTATCCGTATCTGCTGAGGAAAATGCAGATCGACCGACCCAACCAGGTCTGGTGTGCGGATATCACCTTCGTGCCTGTCAAGAACGGCTTCCTGTATCTGCTTGCCATCATGGATTGGGCCACGCGCAAGGTGCTCAGCTGGCGGCTGTCGAACACGATGCATGCCGACTTCTGTGTCGAGGCTCTGAACGAGGCCATCGCGAAACACGGCCCACCGGAGATCATGAATACGGATCAAGGGTCGCAGTTCACGGGATCAGCCTGGATCGCGACGTTGACCGAGGCAGGCGTGCGCATCTCGATGGATGGGCGCGGCCGTTACCTCGACAACATCTTCATCGAGCGCCTCTGGCGAAGCCTGAAACAAGAGGCCATCTACCTTGAGGAAATCACCGACGGCTTCCAGGCGCGGCGCGTCGTTAAGGACTGGATGGCCTTCTACAACACCAAGCGGCCCCATTCCGGGCTTGATCGGCGGACGCCAGACGACGCATATTGGGCAGGCTTGGAAAAGCAAAAAGCAGCATGAAACCTAAACCCGATACACCTTAGAAACGCTGCAAACCTGTCCGAAATGATAGGACCACTTCAGTAACCGAACAGGCTCGCCCGATCCGGATCCATCGCGATGAAATCGAGGTAGTCCCGTATGTAACGCTTCACCCGCTCTTCATGAGGCTCGTCCGGGGCGGGTTCGCGGACCAGAAACGCCGTCATCTCGGCGGCCAGATCGGCATAGACGGCCTTGATCAACTCTTCTTTCGACTTGAAATACAGGTACAGAGATCCGATCGCCACGTGCGCCCGTTCGGCGATCTCCGACATCGGACCCTGCAGGCCGGACAGGACGAACTGCTCTCCCGCTGCCTTGATAATGCGCGCCCGTTTGTCGTCGCCGCGCGGTTTTTCTGCCCTGACCAAATTCATGAATGAACCTTCATTCAGTTGTCACATAGTCACGCTAGTCGATGGAAAACCCGAACTCAAGCGGTGAGTCCCGGACCTTTCCGGCCTCACCGGACAACAGCCAGACCCAGCCATCCCGCCGCGGCCACCGGCCGCGATCAGGAAAGGCATGCCCAAGGAGACCCGCGATGCCAAAGACCTTCGTTCACCTCACCGACCTGCACATGTCGAACCCAGATGTTGACGAACCGCACCTCTATTCCGACACGGCCGCGATCCTGCGGGACGCGCTTGCCCGGATCGACGCCCTGCCCGACCGGCCCGAGTTCATCATCGTCAGCGGCGACCTGACCAACAACGAAGACCCGGTCGCCTATCAGCGCCTGCGGGCGATCTGGGACGACGTCGATATTCCGACCCTCTTTGCCCTTGGCAACCACGACAGCCGCCCCGATTTCCGGCGCGAGATGCTGGGCGAAAGCGCCGATCTGGACGCGCCTTACGATCATGAGGCGGTCATCGCGGGGGTCCATGTCATCGTTCTCGACAGCTCGACCCCGGATCAGATCCACGGCACGCTTGAGGACGCGCAGCTTGAATGGCTGGCCGCCGCGCTCGACCGTCACGCGGACCTGCCAAAGGTGGTCGTCCTGCATCACCCGCCGATGATGGGTGCAGACGAACCGGCCTTTGAATGCCTCGCTGCCGAAGATACCGAAAAGCTCCGCAAGGTCCTGAGCGGACGGCCCCTGTTGGGCCTCTTCTGCGGCCATATCCATCAGGACCGCGTGTCGATCTGGAACGGCGTCCCGGTCTTTGTCGGCAACGGCCACCACTCCCGGATGCAGCCCTTCAGCGACATGGCGATCGAAGCCACCGACGGCACCGGATTCTCGGTCTGCACCCTGCGCGACAGCGGGCTGACCGTGAACTTCCTGCCCCAGCCCTCCGAAGGCCGCACCGTAATGGCGATGAGCCATGAAGACGCCGCCCGCCTGATGTCCGAACCCGCCGCCGAGGTCGTGGGCTGATCCTCAGGCCCGCGACCACACCCAAACAAACCGACAGGAGACACCATGACCTTCCCCCTATCCCGCCGCGCGCTGCTTGCGCTTGGTATTGCCACCATGGCCACCGGCCCCGTCTGGGCGCAAATGGCCGACGAGATCATCGAACCGGTCGAGATCAGTTTCTACAACTACAACCTCGCCACCGCCGGGCTGGGTCACGACGCGACCGTTCAGCTGATCGAAGAATTCATGGCCGCGAACCCGATGATCAAGGTCGAGGGCGTCGGCGTGAACGCCTTTGACATGGGCACCCGCGTCCAGACCGATATCGCCGCCCGCCGTCCACCGGATGTCGCGCAGGTGATCTTCTCGGACCTCGCCTACGCCGGGCAGCAGCTGGGCGCCGTGCCGATTGATCAGGCCGTGCCACAGGCCGACTGGGATGCGCATGTGGAGGGCATGGTCCCCTCGGGCCTCGACCTCGGCAAGGTCGGCGACAAGACCTATGCACTGGCTTATACCTTCTCCACCCCGATGGTATTCTACAACGCCGACCTCTTTCGTGAGGCCGGGCTGGACCCCGACCAGCCACCCAAGACATGGGAAGAGGTCAAGGACTACGCCCTGACCATTCAGGACAAGACCGAGGCCAACGGATTTGCCGGCGGCATCATCGGCGTGCAGGTCGGCCCGTACGACTGGCTGCTGCAATCCGTCATCCTGTCCAACGGCGGCAGCGTGATAAACGATGCGGGCACGGCCGTCACCTTTGACCGGCCCGAGACCATCGAGGCAGTCGCCATGCTGCGCGGTCTCAAGGATGCGGGCGTCTACGGCAATATCTCTCGCGGGGAGGCGCTGGAAAGCATGGCGGCGGGCAAGCTTGCGATGTACATCAACTCATCTGCCCTGCAGAACCACCTGCTGAGCCAGGCCGAAGGCAACTATGAACTGCGCGCCGCGCAGATGCCGGGCTTTGGCGAGCGTCCCGCGTCGCCGACCAATTCCGGCAGCGGGCTGGTCATGTTCTCTCAGGACCCGGTCAAGCAGCGCGCGGCGTGGGAGCTGATGAAGTTCCTCACCTCCGAACGGGGCTACACGATCATCACCTCCAAGATTGGCTACCTGCCGCTGCGGACCGCCATCGTCGACGATCCGGAGTATCTGAAGGACTGGGTCGATGCGAACCCGCTGGTCCGCCCGAACCTCGCCCAGCTTGAGCGGATGGAGCCGTGGCGGTCGTACCCCGGCACCAGCTATCGCCAAGTCGCCGCAACGCTGATGGAGGCCGCCGAGCAAGCCGTCTTTGGCGACGGCGACGTGGCCGAGATCATGCAAGGCGCGCAAGCCCGAGCCCAGGCCATGATGCCCGGAAGCTGACCTGAACTTCGGGTCGGCCCCCGGGTCGGCCCGATCCGCCCCCGTTCCTTCGAGGAGCCGAAATGACCGTCGCCGATATCCACACCCCTGCCCGCGCACAGCCGCGCCGATCCCTGAAGATCGGGCGCCTTTCGTTGCCCTGGTTCTTCCTCTTCCCGGCGATTGCCACCTTCGTCATCTGGATCTACGCGCCGCTTGTGCAGGCGGCATGGCTCAGCTTCTACGACTGGAACATGCTCCCTTTCGCACCCAAGACTTTCGTGGGCTGGAAGAACTACGAAAACATCCTCGCCCTGCCCAAGCTCTGGCAGGCGCTTGGCAATACCGCGATCTACATGCTGGGGATGCTGCCCTTTTCGGTGCTCGTGCCGCTGGCCATCGCCATCTGGACCGAAGATCTGCCGCCCCGCGCCCGCAACATCTATCGCGCGCTGATCTTCCTGCCGATGATCATCGCCCCCGTGGTCGCCGCATCTGTCTTCCGCTGGCTGCTCGACCCCGGGCACGGGCTGGTGAATGTCGGGATCACGGCGCTTGGCTTCGAACCCGTCCAGTTCCTGAACGACCCCGATATCGCCATCTGGACGATCATCTTCATCACCGGGTGGAAGCTCGTCGGCTTCGCGACCCTTATCCTGTCGGCCGCCAATGCCAATATCGACCCCTCGCTGGTCGAGGCCGCGCGGATGGACGGCGCGACCCGCTGGCAGATCATCCGCGACATCCGCCTGCCGCTGCTCAGTTCGACCATCCTCTTCCTCGTGATGATGACAATCCTTCTGGGCGCACAGTGGAGCTTTTCCTATATCCACGTCCTGACCGAAGGCGGCCCGCTCGGCGCGACAACGAACATCTACTACCTGCTGTGGGAGTTCGGGTTTTCCTCCCTCTCCGTCGGGTGGAGTTCCGCCGCCGCGATGATCCTCTTCCTCGGCTTCGGCGCCCTCGCCTTCCTCCTGCTGCGTCTGATGGAGCGCTATTCTTTCCATGACAGCTGAAACCGCGACCTTCGCCGTCCCGCGCCGCCGGGCTGTCCGCCGCGCGGGCGCGACCCGGATGCTGCCGGGCCATGCGGCCATGATCCTTCTGTCGCTCATCTGCGTCTTCCCGGTCTACTGGATGATCGTCAGCTCCCTGAGGCCCGCCAACCGCATCTTCGAAGGCACGCTCTGGCCGACGGCCCCGTCGCTGGAAAACTACGCCCAGGCCCTTCAGTCGATCCCCATGGGCGCGATGCTGTGGAACACGGTTGTCGTCTCCGCCTCCGTCACGGTGATCCAGCTTCTGACCGGGGTGCTCGCGGCCTATGCCTTCGCACGCTTCCGGTTCCGGCTGGACTGGGTGGTCTTCGGGCTGGTCGCGCTGACATGGCTGGTCCCGTTGCAGGTCGTGATGATCCCGAACTACCTGCTGGTCGCCCGGCTTGGCCTTCTGGACACGGTCACGGCGCTGGTCCTGCCACATTTCGCCCATGCGCTGGCGATCATGCTGCTGACCCAGTCGATCCGCGCCTTCCCGAAAGAGGTGCTCGAGGCCGCGCGCATGGACGGGGCTGGACATTGGCGGGTTCTGTGGGGGATCATCGTGCCGAACCTCCGCGGGATGATCGCCTCGCTTGCGATCCTGATCTTCATCTCGACCTGGAACGAATATTTCTGGCCGCTGCTGCTGACCCGCACGGCCGAAAATTCGGTCGTCCAGATCGGCATCCAGATGTTCATCACGCAGGAAGGGACGCAATGGGGTCCGCTGATGGCCGCCTCGACCATGGCCAGCCTGCCGATCCTGATCTTTTACGTGGTCCTGCAAAGGCAGGTCATTCAATCCTTTATGAAATCGGGGTTGCGCTGATGAAATTCGACCGAATTCTTTCCGTGCCGGGGGCCTATAACATCCGTGACCTCGGCGGATATCCGGGCACGCAGGGCAGCACCCGCTGGCGCAGCATCCTGCGCGCCGACAGCCTGCACCGGCTGGACGGCCCCGCGATGGACCAGCTGCACGCCATGGGGCTCACTACGGTAATCGACCTGCGGCACGCGGCGGAACACGCACGCTTCCCCAACCCCTTTGCTGACCATCCGGCGGTGATCTACCTTCAGATTCCGCTGTTCGAGAGCCTGCGGATCCCCCACGACATTCCCGAAGATCAGGTGCTGCGCACGCTCTACACCCAGGCGCTCGACAAGCGGCACGACGCCATCGCCCGGACCCTGACCGCGATTGCCGAGGCCCCCGATGGCGCGGTCATGTTCCACTGCACCGCCGGCAAGGACCGCACCGGGCTGATCGCCGCGCTGCTGCTCGCGCTTGGCGGGGTGGATGCCGAGACCATCGCCACCGACTATGCCATGACGCGCGAGTTGCTGGAGCCGATCATCGACGGCCTTCAGGCACATGTTCTGGAACAAGGCACCGACCCGGCCATTGCCGCCGCCGTGCTGGGCAGCGACCCGCAGTCGATGCTGCATCTGCTGGCCCATCTGGACGCGACCTACGGCGGCATCCACCCCTATCTCGACCGGATCGGCCTGACGCCTGCGACGGTCGACGCCCTTTGCGCCCGTATCATCGACATGGAGGCAACCGCATGACCGGTGTCAGCATCCGCGACATCCGCAAATCCTATGACGGCAAACAGGTGGTTCATGGCCTGAACGCCGAGATCCCGGATGGCTGTTTCGCCGCTATCGTCGGCCCGTCGGGCTGCGGCAAGTCCACCCTGCTGCGCATGATCGCGGGGCTGGAGCAGATCACCGGCGGAGAGCTGCGGATCGGCGATCACTTGATGAACGATATCGAACCCTCGGACCGGGGTTGCGCCATGGTCTTTCAGAACTACGCGCTCTATCCTCATATGACCGTGGCCGAGAACCTCGCCTATCCGCTCAAGATCGCCCGCCTGCCCAAGCCCGAGCGTCAGACCCGGATCGAGGAAGCCGCCCGCATCCTCGGCCTCTCCGAGCTTCTGGACCGCCGTCCCGCGCAGCTCTCCGGCGGGCAGCGGCAACGTGTCGCCATGGGCCGGGCCATCGTGCGCAAGCCGGATGTGTTTCTGTTTGACGAACCGCTCTCGAACCTCGATGCCAAGCTGCGGGTACAGATGCGGCTTGAGATCAAGCGCCTGCACCGTCAGCTTGGTGCAACCTCGGTCTTCGTCACCCATGATCAGGTCGAGGCGATGACCATGGCCGATCTGCTGATCGTCATGAACGGCGGCCGGATCGAACAGATCGGCTCCCCGGCCGAGGTCTACGCCCACCCCGCTACGACCTTCGCCGCCAGCTTCATTGGCTCGCCCGCGATGTCGCTGTTTCCCGTCCGGATCGCCGATGGTGTTGGTCATCTGACCGGCGCGGAGGATCATAGGATCGACCTGCCGGGCGTCCGGGCCTCCGGCGACACGATCCTTGGGCTGCGGTCCGAAGATGTCTCCCTCTCGCCCGCCACCGGCAAGGTCCAAGTCCGGATCGAGCTGATCGAGGATTTCGGCGCCGCGCGGCTGGCCCATTGCCGGATGCCGTCGGGCGACTCCGTGGCCGCCACCTTGCCCAAGTCGACCACCCTGCGCGAAGACATGCTGGCGTGGCTCGACTGGCCAGCAGAGGCGCTTCACCTGTTCGACCCACTCAACGGCAGGCGGACCGACCGCACCGGTATGGCCACGTCGAACGTCGGCCCCGAATTCGTCAGCTGATTCGGGGCGCGATTGCCGTCACGCCGGACCTGGACCGCCGATCTTGACCTGTCGGTTAAGGTCGGCGGCGCGCTCAACTTCCAGCACCAGCGCGTCGCTCAGCGGCAGGGCATAGCCGTCGTCCATCAGCGCCTTGATCCGTGCGATGTGGGCCGGGTCCCATTGCGCGATCCCCTCGGCCACCTCGCGCGCGGCACTGGCCAGCGCGTCATCCGGCACGACCCGCGTGACAAAACCAAGCGAAGCAGCCTCTGTCGCAGGCACGCGGCGGGCGGTGAGGGAGATTTCCTTCGCCGTCGACGGCCCGACGACCCGCGGTAGGCGCTGCGACAGGCCCCAGCCCGGCAGCAGCCCGATCTTGGCATGGGTGTCCTGGAAATACGCGCTCTTGTCACTTAGCACTTAAATGTGAGAATGCGGTCGATTTGAAGATTTTTGGCACTTTAAGCTGAGAATCATCTGGCCCGGGTTTCATATCAGTTGGAACTGCTGGGGTGGTCCCCACTCGATCGCCGGGCTTACCAAATGGTCTGTCGCCATGACAAAGCGCTTTCTGTTCTCGCCCATCATGTGCCCGTGCAGCATCTTCAGCATCGGTGGCCCTGCGCGGTCAATGATCGCCACGCCTGCCAGGAGCGCGGGTCGGATGCAGAGTGGCAGGATGGGGTGTTTTGGCGAATGTGGAAACGAAGTCTCCCTGGCCAGTATGGCATCGAAATCGGGGACGATGGCGCCGAGGAGCCGGTAGCGCCAGAGATCGCCGTCACGCGGGGGCGGCCAGGGGATGCGGCGCATGAGCAGAAGCCGCGCGATCTCCAGAGGTGGCAGCCATGTTTCCACGCGGCGCTCTGCGTGGTTGTTCAACAAGGTCTCACCGCGACGTGCTGCCGCGCGATATGGCTCAAGCGTCCGTTCGCCGTCACTGGTGGTCTTGTCCTGGTAGGGTTCCCCACAGTGCGAGCAAGTGATCCGCCACCCCTGCAATTCGCTTCTAAGAATTGGCGGAGGGCTGACATCGGTTTGAGTGCACCGCCCGCAACGCTGCATTGGACTCTTGGCGATGAACCGGTGAGCCGCTTTGGGGGCACCCGCGAAGCTCAGGCTGCGTACAAGTTGCGGGCTGACACCGAACATCCCCGCAATCCGGTTCGCTTGGGCGTTGGTCAGGGAAAAATCGATTGCCTCAAGGGATGTCGCATCCGGCAATCCATGGCGCAACATGGTCAACGGCGTGACGCCATAGAAGTCCGCGTGGCGACTGATCCAGGATGACAGGACTTCGCCGCGCAGAGGTGGCAAGGTGACGGGCAGGGGTCCCGTCATGCGAAGACCGCTTCGGCATCAAATGCAGGCACCCAAGCCTCGACGGCGCCGTCGGTGATGTGTTCGGTCCCGCTCTCGATAGCCTCGATCGCAAGACTGCCCAGCATCTGGAAGATGTTCGCCGTGATACCGTCCGTAATCTGCAGAATGCGCCGCAGGGATTTCGGCGTCAGCACAGAGGGTCGCCGCAATGGCGTATTGCGCAGGATCGACGCGATCAGCGTCTCGAAGTCTTCGTTGGCGGCCCAACGGTTCAGGGTGAGTTGCTCGAAGCGTCGCGCAAGTTGAACGTCACCGCCGATGGCTTCCCGGGCGTCGTTCACGCCGAAGCAGACCAGTGAGATTTGGAGCCGATTGCTGAGAAAGCGCAGCATGTTGAGCACGATACGTTGCTCTCGATAGGTCCCGGCGAGGATGTTGTGGACCTCGTCGATGACCAGAACCTGGGTGCCGATTGCCTTCATAATCCGCAGCGTCGCCTGTTCCATCTGAGCAATATCGGCCCGCGGTGCCTGGGGTGCGCCGAGGAGGGAAAGCAGTTCACCATAGAAGCGCCGCTCGCCGGGGCGGCTAACCATTTCCATGGCCAGGACCGGTGTCTTCAGAATCCCGGTACGGCGATCAAGATGTGGCGGATGCTGATCGCGGAAGCGTTGCATGATCATGGTCTTGCCCATCCCGCTGTCGCCATAGATCGCGACAGACGGCATGCGGGAACCTCTCGGATGATCAAGGAGCGCCTCGAGGCGATCGAGGGCTTGCTTTGCGCGAGGGTAGAGAACCCAACGGCGGGACCTGATGGCGCGAATGCGTCCCGCCTGGGGTTCAGACAGCAGGGCTGCCGCGTCGGCGGTAAGATGAGGGTGATCGTTCGTCATTATGGCTCCAGCTCATTCGGTGTCCTCAACAAAAGGCACCGGTTTGCTGGAGTCGACACCACGGAGCGTGCCCGTATCCCGGAGGTCGTCGGCACGCCTCGGCTGAGCTTTGCCGCGCCGCACGGCAGCGGTTCTGTTTACGGCCTCATCAACCAACTTCCGCTGTTCGAGTGCGGTCCTCACAACCGCGCGGCTATCGACTTCACGCCGCCCTTTCTCACGCAGGGTGCGACGCGCCGTCAAAGCCTCGTGCAGGGAAATGGGTGCCAGGGTCAGGTCCGCGTAGCGGGCTTCGACGAAGTTGCCTGAGGGCCGCCGCACGAACACACGCGACATATCACGCGGATCATACTTCACGAGAAGCCGCCGCTCAGTCCGGCCGACATCGGCGCTGAGTGCGGCTGACCAGTAGCGCAGATCGAACAGGTGAATGCCGGTTGGACGCAAGGTCCGTTCCTGCTCCGGCAGGAAAGAGACCCAGAACTGCAATCGATCCTCAGGCAGCCGCAGAGGGATCTCGCCTTCATGGTCCCACCAGACGGCGAGGGGAGGGCGGCTCAGCGAGCTGTGGATGGATTGATGATAGGACCCGACAATGTCGAGGGCGATATAGCGCTCCAACTCGCGCAGGGTCAGCGCCGCATGTTTTCTTGAATCATACTCCGCGAGGTCCTGAGCGTTGCTGAAGGTCGTACCGGGCAACAGGTGCAGCCGTCCCATCTGGGTGCCGATCAAACGCTCGATATGTCCGCCGAAGCGCGGCGTACCCGGCGGTCGCCAGTCGATCGCAATGCCTGCATTCTCGCAGCCACGTTTGAACGCGCGACTCCGGAAATCCGCGCCATTGTCCACATGCACCCGGTCGGGAAGGCCGGCCACGGGCCAGGGCTCTTCGATCTCGCGCGCTTTGAGCCAGGCCGTCTTGTCATAGACCGAATGCAGCAGGCATAGGCTCGTCGAAAGCCGGGATGGCGCATCCATGGTCAAGTAGAAGCCCGTCACCATACGGCTAAAGACATCCATGGCCAGGGTCAGCCACGGTCGTCCGATTGGTTCGCGGGTTTCCTCATCGACGACAAAGATGTCGGCCTTCGTGTGATCGATCTGAACAATCTCGAGGGGTCGGGAGGTGCTCAGTGTTCCCGGGACCGCCGTCGTTGCTTTTACGGTCCGCGTTTCGCCCCGACGCTGCGCCCGGTGGCGCAGGTCCAGGTCGCCCAGCCGCCGCTCGATCGTTCGGCGATGCGGCGACTTCAATCCTGCCGAAGCGCAATCCGTTTCAATGTCCCGCACCAGCTGCGAGACCGGTGGCCGGGTCGGTTTCAGATAGTACGTGCGGATTGCCTTCTCGATGATCTCCTCGCGCCGAGCATCCAAAGCGCGATGGCCCGTCGGGCGTCCGCGCTTGGTCTCAACGAGCGACATGACAGTTCCGTCCGCCCGAAACCGCCTCAGCAAACGGTAGGTCGTCGCTTGGCTGACCTGCAGTTCGGAGGCAAGATCGGCAATAGCGGCCACTGTTGACTCACCGGAACTGGATTCCAGGAATCTGCGGATCGCAGCCGCACGGCGACAGGCTTCTGCCCACACGGCGTCGTCTATCTCGTATAGAAGTGGTTCGGTCACAATGAGAACCCGACAAAATCGGAGCCACAATTATCGAATTAAGGGCTAAAGTCCAGTCTCCATTATTAATTTAAGTGCCAATTCTCACATTTAGGGGCAAAGCTAAGTCATTGAAATAAGGAAGATCAGATTATCATCTTTAAGTGCTAAGTGACAGGATTTGCGTTTGCACATAGACGCGCTGATGGCGGGAGTGTTTTCCCCTGACATTCACGTTCCCGGAAATTTTCTTTGGGGGGTATGCCCACGAGGAATACGGCGGTTTCAGGCCTGCATACTGCTTTACCGTGGCTGGACGATGATCAACTGCGTCTCGAACACATGCGCGGCGATGTCTGCCACTTGCCGGAGTACGGCTGCTTCGCTTCCGAGAGGCTTGGGCTCACGCGACATCGGAGGTTCGGGTTCCGGCATGATTGCTGCGTCAGATTCTCCTTCCACGATGGACCTTCGCGTCAAGGTTTCAACCACCGGAATGTCCCCCCGGTCAGAAATAGAAGTATCTTGTGGCATACCTGAGCCGCGGCGCAGCTCGGCTTTCTGCCGCCCGCGCCGTTCGGCCTCATGCATTTCCGCCACCAGCGACGGCAGGCGTTCTCCAAGCGGCTGATCGTGTTTCTTCAAAAAACCGTTCAGCTTGTCCTCCAACCCTCGGTTGGTTAGCACTTCGAGAACGCGTGGTTCCGAACACAGCCATGTATTCCCACCATCGAAGGCGACATGGTGTTGCTCATCGTCCAATGGGCCTATCATCCGTGGAGCCACGAAGAGCGAGCGCCGGGCGACATCAGACCGACTCCAGGCTTGATTGATCTCGTTTCGCCTGTGAAAGTGGGGTGCCGCGTAAAAAACGAGGTTTGAGCCATCATCTAACGCCAGCAGGAGTTCATGCTGATCGGAGGTCGTCGCTTCGGTGATGGGGAAACGGTAGTAGGGAACGTTCAGTGTCCCGCCCAAGGCCACGACGGCTTGGTGTTCCTTCGCCGTTCGGCGGACCATACAGTGGGATCGTTTGAATTGCAGAAACAAGGGAACACCTGGCCGGTCGAGCTTCACATCATAGCCGCCCCCTGCTTTGCCTTCCTCGACCAGGCTTGGGAACACGGGTGCGGCTGATAGCGCAACCCAACCGACGAGTTCATTGGTAAGGGCGAACCCGTAAGAGAATTCGGAAATTTCAGGTTTCATTTTTCAGCCGCCGTTGCCAGTATCTTTGAAATCACGCGGATCGGTGAACCGGCTTCTGCACGACTTCTTTAAACCCGATGATTGCATATATGACTGAAGTAACTCTATAACAAAAAAGGGAATTTTATGGACACTACCGCCATCCCTCCCGAAATCCGCCACCAGTGGAATAGCGCAAATATTCCAATCATCGTCCGTTCCGGGATTTCAGGCGATAAGCTCACAGCGCGGTTGCCATATCGTCCCGATAATCGGGGCTGGCTTTTCGGTCTGGCAACCGGACGCCGGAAGCCCGAAGTACAATGGGCTCCCGTCGAGAAAGCCTGGAAGCTACCAGTTAGTTGGCTCAATCGTTTTGTTGACAGTGGCTTGGAACGATATGGACGGCTCTACGTCGTTCAGCCCTACCGTGAAATGGAGAAGTGCGCGCCCGCTTGTCGGAACGCCGTCGGACACGATTGCCAGTGTTCCTGCATGGGCGCGAACCACGGCGCAGGTGATGGCGGTGGATGGTTCGACGTCTCCGAGACGTTTTCGTTCCGATGGGGACCGCAATCTGCGGCGATCAGGTTGATGACCCGAAAGGCATGAACAAAGCTATCGGCTCAGTCGTCAAACGAAGCTCGTAAGTGTTGGCAACGGTTTTTTGGGACCACTGTCACCATTAGTCGGCATGGGTGTCTGCCAGTCTGCCTAGGTGCATTAGTTTGCTTGGCCTCCTCCTGGCTGTCCGAAGTGCCGCACTTTGACTCGTTGTTTCCCTTCGCTTGCTCGGCGCTCTGCTAGGCCCACCATTTGTTCGTTCATAGGTATCATGGATACTTGCCGCGGTTTAGTTGGGAGTGAAAATGAACCCGATGTGCCCTGGTGCGTCTGTCGGTGCAATTCACATTTCCCACCGCGGCCATCGCACTTCTCCCGATTTGTTGCTTTGCATGACATGCTGGTCGCAGCTGTCGTCCCGTCCACAAAGGTTGTCGCCGATCTTTTTCCCTTGGCCCTGCGGGCCATTCCTCGCGCAGCAAAAAGACCGGCGCCTGCCCCTCTCCGCTGCGCTTCGCCTTCGGTGTGGTCAGGCCTTGGCCAGCTGCAAGTTGACCATCATTGCAACGCAAACAAGGAGAAGAGCAATGACCACGAACTGCATCAAATTCACCAGCGCCGATGTTGAGACCGCCAAGGGCGTCGGCTCCATCTCGACCCTGACCTTCGACCTCGACATCACGGTCGAACCCGTCGGGAGCACGAACCCGATGGCCCCCACGCACCGCGTCCTCGGTCGCTCCCCGCGCGGCAAGCTGGTCGAGTGCGGCGGCATCTGGAAGAAGCAGAACAAGGAGACCGGCGCCGACTACTACACGCTGACCATCCGCGACCACGGCTTCAACGCCAACCTCGGCAAGGCCGCTAGCCAAGACGATCCGTCCCTGCAGGCCGTCATCCCCTGGGGCCCCAAAGACGCCGCCTAAGCCATCGGCCAGACCGCTCCGGCGGTCTGGCTTTTTTGTCGTTCCGGGGAACTACCTCTGGGCGGGCCCAAGATCGGTGTCCGAAGAACGCGGCATATTTCGGACGCGGTCATAGTAGCGGGCCGTCGGACCAGGTGGGTCATACACGCTGTTGGGATCCTTCTCTCTGGCTGCGTCGAGGATCGTGTGAACCCTTGACGGCACCAAAGGCCTGTCGGGGGTGCTGGTGGTTCATCTCGCAATAGAATCCCATTCTTTCTCTCCCTCCAGCAACCTGCGTCTGGGTCGTCTTGGCGAAGCCACTGGGTATGCAAACACATCGTTGGCAGCCGGTGATGAAGTCGCAAATCAACGTCATGCTTCCGGGGGCAACGTCTCATGTCAGGGTCACCGCCGCGCACCTTTCCGTCGACCTGTTGGCCTGTCAGATCGCTAGCCCGGGGTCGAGCGGTCGGCAACGCCGGAGGCAGGTTTCTGGACGGCAGACGCCTTGAGCTCTGCTGGGCATCGCTCACAACAAACCTGCCCCCGGCGTGCTCCATTTCATTCCGCCCCGTGGCGGGTGCAGCCCGCTCTCATGCCCCCGGTCTTTTCCACGATCCGTCCAACGACGATCAACGGAAAGGATCACACCATGACACTCGAACAATCCATCGACCTCGCCGAACTGCAAGCCGACATGGCCTTCGATGCCTACCTCGCCGCCTTCGATGAAGATGCCCATCCTGAGTTTCTCGACAGCCTCGAGACCGAGGCACTGATCGCCCGCGGCCGCTACGAAGATCTGCGCAATCAGGGACTGGGTCACTGACCCATGCCCTTGCGGGTCTTCGGGTCCGCAGGGGTCCGACGCCGTCTCTCAGAAGCTTCGTGACGCCCTCAGAGGGTGTGACCTGCGCCATCCCGCGCGGGCCGATTTCGTGTTCCTGGCGCCCAATCCGTGGCCGGCTCGGGCGCTCGATATGTGCGCTTTCACGCGCTGCTCGGGCACCAGTTTCCGCAGTCTCTTTCCGAGCAACCTCTGTCTGTCGATGAGGAGAGCGCCCATTCAGCGCCTCGCTGTGCAGGGTTTTGAAGACGCCGCCAAGCCATGCAAAAAGTTAAAACATGCAAAACGTAATATTGTGTAATGTGATGTATTGATGTATAAGCGAAGGAGAAAAGAAAGACGTTGGCAGGATATGGCCAATGTTTGCACATTTTGTCCGAGGGGTCTGACCCGTGCCGAGGCCAGCGAAAAACCTTAAGTTCGAACAGCGCATCGAAGTGGCGCGGCGTTTTGCTGCGGGCGAGAGCGCGAAGGACCTGGCGGCAGCATTCGACATTTCCCCGCGCCATGTGAACCGGCTCGCGAAAGAGGAGGCGGGCGAGGGCGTCACGGTGCGCGATCCGAGCGAAACGGTGGCGTTCCGGGCCAGTCGATCTGAACTGGAAGCCTTCGATGCCGAGTGGCGCGAACGGGGCTATGCCAACCGGTCACAGGCGCTGAATGCGGTACTGCGCGGGCGGTGCGGATTTCTCGATGTGCCACGCGATCTGGTCGGGGAATTCTGCGCGGCCTGGCGTCAGGCGAAGGATGTGAGCGACGCTGGATTGGCACTTTCCAAGGCGGTGCATCGCGGCTTGCTGGAAGTCTCGGAGGCGGACCGCGCCGTGCTGATCGAACTCTTCGATTTGGCGCAGTCGATGAGCCGTGAGATGGGCCGGATGAAGGATGCCGCACAAGCACTGCGTCATCAGGAATGGCCGCAAAAGGAAGAAGGGCAGGGGGCGGAGAGCGAGGTTCTGGAGGACGGCCCGCGCGTGGCTGGCGGCGGTCTGAGGCTGGTGCCTGAGAGTTCCGGTTCAGATTTGGATCGGGGTTCGCTGCCTCTCGGTAAGCCTCGAACGCGAACCCCGATGCATGACTGTTCGATCGTGAACCGGAACTCTCGAAATGGCTGACCCCCTCGCCCTCTACACCTCCGTCATGGGGCGGCTCTGGGAGGATGAGCGCATCCGCGGCCAGGCCGCGGCGCGGATCGACGCGCGGCTGGCGGGCCGTCGGCAGGGTCGGAGCTTTGCGCGCGTCGGATCCCTGTCGGCGCGCAACGCACTGAAGGCGGCGTCGGGTCAGAGCCGCGCGGCGGTCTTCAAACGGATCCGGGCAGGGGGCTGCAAGACGCGCGCCTCGCTCGGAGCGCAGATCTCCTACATCAATGACAAGGCGGTCTACACCTACTCGACGATGACCAACGCGCTGACCGACGCGGAGGTCCTGACCGACGAGCAGAAGGAAGACATCATCGAGGACTGGGCCGGCACCTGGCGCGGCTCGACCAAGCTCGGGTTCACCTCGCACATGCTGCTGTCCTTCCCGACCGACGTGACGGTCGATCAGGTGCGCGACATCGCGATGGACTGGACGGAGCATTTTTTCGAGAGCGGCGAATACGGCGACCAGTGGGATTATGTGCTCGCAGTCCATGACGACCGGGCGCACAAGCATGCGCATATCATCCTGAACAATCGCGGCGTCGAGAAGGGCACCTGGTTCTCCTGCTGGGCCGAGGGTGTGATGTCGCCGCAGCTCATGCGCGAGAAGCAGGCCGAGATCGCTGAAGCGTACGGCGTGATGCTCGACGCCACCACCCGGCTTGAGCGCGGCATCTTCGAGAAGCCCGCCGGGATCGAGGAGATTTACCGCGCCAAGGAAGAGGCCCGCCTGCCGCGCGAGATCGCCCTGACGGCCCAGGAATCCGCCATTGCGCAGGCGCAGGTGGTGGGCTTCGCCAAGGACTACAAGAACCTCGCCGACCTGCTGGACCGGATGGACCGGCAGCACATGGCGCGCGCTGTGCGCGGCATGGCGGACGGGCTTGGTTCCGGCACGCCGTGGAACTTCACCGAAGGAGAGATAGACATGAAGGACATCAAGACCGTCGGTGATGCGATCGACTATTCCGAGCGCACGATCGAAGCGCTCAGGCTCAAGGCCGAGGAACTGGATCCTGCCGAGCGCGCCGCCTTCGAGGCCAAGGCCGCACCGATCATCGCGGACCTTTCGCAGATGGTGCCGGATCCGGACCTGCGCGCGCGCTTTGGCAAGCAGCTCGAAGAACCCTATCCGCCGGGGGCGGGAAGCGAGGTGCTGATCGCGGCGCTGCAGTCCGGCAATGGCGATGGGCTGCGCGATGTGCTCGAGCGCGCCGAGGAGGCCGGGATGGACAGCGAGGAGCTGGTGGCCCGGATCGCGGCGGGCGGTACGCGGAACTACGGCATGGCGCAGGACTGGGTCGAGCGGGACATGAACGCGGTGCTGGCCAAGGACGGACTGAGCGTGGAGACGGCCAATGACGACCAGCTCGATGCCGCGCTGGAAAAAGTCGACGGCGTGATGGACGCGCTGATGGAACGCGCCAAGGAACTGGGTGTCGAGATCGGTCGGACCCTCGCGGACGAAGAACAGGAGATCCTGCCGCTCATCGACGAGGACGATCGGACGCCCAATCCCTACCTGCAGGACCTCGCCGACATGTTGCGCGACGGCAAGCTTACCGAGGAGCAGGAAGAGACCGTCGAGCGGACCCTGCAATCCGAGCTCTTCAAGGAGTTGGGCGAGGAAGGCTTGGCCGAACTTCGGCGCGGAAACTACGAGGTGCTGGACGCGGCCCTGCCGAGCAAGCTCGACCAGATCACCGTCACGCAGGAATTCCTCGAGATGACCTTTGAGGAGACCGGCGATCAGGTCTTCACCGACCGCGCCGCCGGTTTGCAGCAGGACAAGGCGACCGAAGTTGCGCGGTTGCGCGGCCAGCAGGAAGCGCAGGAGCTGGGCCGTGACCGCGGTCTCGATGACGAGATGGAATTCTGAGGGAGATGACCACCATGACCAAGACACTTCCCCTCTGGGCCGCACTTCTTTTCGGCGTGATCTGCGGCGCCGTCATCGGCACCATTGTCGCTGCCTTCTACCTGACCCTTGCCCTGAAAACCGGGTTTCAGAGTTTCGACATGTTGGCGCTCTGGAAGGCCGGCGCGGGCACACGCGCGGCCCATCCGGAGGCTTTCAAGGTTGGCTTCGGCGCCGTCGGCTTCGGAGCAATCGGCCTAGGCGCCCTGGCGCTCGCTTGGACCTGGAAGAAGGAGCGGGATGACTATGGCTCGGCCCACTGGCAGACAAAGGCGGAGTTGAAGAAGAACGACATGCTGCAGGCGCCGGGCAAGGGCTTTGTCTGTGGCAAGCTCGGCGCACCGAGTTCCAAGGCTGAGTTTATCTCTTCGACCACCATCCCCCATGTGATGATGGTGGCCCCGACCCGCGCCGGTAAGGGCGTCGGCTTCGTGATCCCGAACCTCTTGAGCTTCGCAGGTTCGGTGGTGGTGCTCGACGTGAAGGGCGAGAACTTCGAGAAAACTGCCCGGCTGCGGGCGCTCAACGGCGACGAGGTCTATCGCTTCAGCCCCTTCGACTGGGCCAATGCCACGCACTGCTACAATCCTCTGGCCCGGATCGCCAAGGCCCCGAGCTTCGCGCAGCGCTTCACCGAGGTCTCGATCCTCGCGGACCTCTTCCTTGACAAGGACAACAAGACGCTCGACACCTTCTCCGAGGCTGGCAAGTCGATCTTTGTCGCGGCCTGCCTGCTAGCGATCCAGCGGGGCACGCCGAACCTTGGCGCGGTGAACCAGATCGTCGCCGGGGGCGAATACAAGAACGCCCAATACAAGACCTATGCCGACGAGGCCGAAGAAGACATCCTGCGCGAGCTCTGGACCAACGCGGCCTCGGCCTCGTCGCGGCTCCTGACTTCAAACATTCAGGCGTTGATGACAGCCGGTCTCAAGCAATGGGACAACCCGGCGGTGCGCTCGGCCACCGAGGCGAGCGATTTTGATTTCTCGACCTTCCGCAAGACCCCGCAATCGCTCTACATCGCCGTCTCCGAGGATCACATCGCGACATTGGCGCCGCTTTTGCGCCTGATGTTCGCCGATCTCATCGCCTCGATCCGTTTGAACGAGCCCGGCCCGGATGAGCCCTGGCCGGTCATGATGATGATCGACGAATTCCAGCAGATGGGGGCGATGCCCTATCTCGAACGCGCGATCCATTCGCTGGCAAGTTACGGTGGTCGCGTCGCGATGATTGCGCAGTCGCTGGCCTCGCTCGACCGGATCTACGGGCCCGAGGGCCGTGAAAGCCTCGAGAACGGGGCAGGGCTCAAACTCTACATCACCCCTCGGGATCAGCGCACGGTCAAGGAGGTCTCAGCCGCGGTCGGCAGCACCACACGCGAGGCCGTGACCCGCATGTATGGCCGCAACAAGGGCTTCCTCGGCGCGACCTCGACTTCGGCGCGTCTGGAAGAGCGGCCGCTGCTATCTGAGACCGAGGCTCGCTTGATGGACCCCGACGAGGTCATTATCCTCGCCTCGCCGCAGCACCCGATAAAGGCGAGCCGGATCAAGTATTACGACGATCCGTTCTTCAAGGACATGCTGGCCCGCCAGGAGGGCAAGCCCTTCCCCTATCCGCCGAGTGTGCAGGGCGTGGGGCCTTGGGCGCGTGAAAGTGCGGATGAAGTCAGTCAGGATGAGCCGCGACAACCAACCGACCGCACGCCTGTCCGGGATCGCTCGCAACGCCGCGAAGCGCGCGCGATGAGCGTGATGGCGATGGAGGCCGGGCGCGGGCAACCAGAGCCGGAGACGCTCGAGCGGGAAGCCGCCGTGCCGAAGGAATGGGAGGCGGCGCTCGACCGGCAGGAGGACTTCATCGAGGAATTGTTGGGAGGGTGAGCGCCGTCGACTAGTCCCCTATTCGTCGTAGTAGAATTTCAAGTCGCGTCGCTCTTTCAACTGGGCAGGTCGGTAGGGCTTAACCTCGCCACACTGGGCGACGGCCTTGGCTCGCATGCGCTCTTCGACTGAAGGATGGAGCGGGAAGTCGTCGCCAACTGCGCGAATTCCCTTCTTCCAGCGGATGCGGAGGGGGCCAAATGCTACCAACGCGTCTTCGCGGTGCTGCAAACCCAGAGGGTCAGGGGAGCGGTTCAAGACGTTCTCGTTGATCTGGATCGACGGCACGCAGTCTTTCAATTCGTCGACCATCCAATCGAGGGCGATATCGCTCAGGCGGGACTCTGCCTCGGGATAACTTCCACCGATGTCGCTATGGCAGCCCGGGAACCAGACCTGCTTCAACCACTTCGGCTCTCGATCTTTGGTCTCAATCGCGGCCGCCTTGGATGCCCATCCGACCCTTGGAAAGTCAGCACGGTCTTCGTCGATCGCCATGGCATGACGGGCGTGTTGGACATCGGGATCAAGCCACTTGTCGTAGTTGCGCTTGTTCCAAGCCGCGAAATGACCCGTCTTGAGGATCTGCGGCCAATCCGTTGGGCGCCAAAGCTTCAGTTTGCGTTCGGGATCGTCCGAGAAATATTTGAAGTTGTCGAGCAACAGGGAACCAAGCTGCCAAAGAAGCGCAACTAGTAGTACGCCGAGTGGAACAACCAAAAGCCAAGACCACCCGAATGCAACACCTGCGGCAAAAGCCGACCCGACGCCGAACGTGACGCCCCAGACCAAGGTGCGGACAACAGCCGTTCGCAGTGACGCCACGGTGTCGAAGACCCCGATGAATGTTGGCTGAACGTTTCCCTGATTGTCTTCGCCTTCAATGGGAAAGCTCGAATACTTTTTGCGAAATCGTTTGCCGAGCTCTTCACGGTTGTTGAAGTAAGGATCTTGTCCGCGCGGTTTTCCAGCACCGTGATTATACACGAATTTTACAGCGTCCTTGGCTATCTTCCGCAATCCGGGACCGTGACGCGGGACCGGCGAACCATCCGGCATCTGCGTCGGGACACCGCAGAGGTTCATAACGTTCGCCAGTGCTCTTACTGTGTAGGCCCCGCGCGAGAACCCGAACAGCAACACACGGTCGCCGGGTTCGTAATTGGCGATGATCTGCTCGTAGCAATCGATGATGTTGTGGTCGATGCCAGTGCCGACGGCGCTTTCCAAGATCGGCTTGATCCGACCGAATAACCCGCCACTTTCTCCTGTTCCCAAGCCAGGGTCGTAAAAGGCCACTTGGTCCTTCGGGCTAATTGGTGAATCTGGACCCGGACGCATGGCTCGATACATCTTGTAAACATTCGACAGCCGTTGGTCAGGCCTGGCGCCGCCCATTTGGCCTGTTCCGTCCGAGAATATGCAGATGTTCTTTACCATTTGTCGCCCCATCCAAGAACACGAAGTACAGTCAAAGTCCCTTAACCGCCAATCGATAGCTGTTGGTGCCGCCGCGAAGCAAAAAGCCGAAGCGGACTTTGGCGACAGCTACTTGGTCAGCCAATCGCCGTAGGCATCGATATCGATCATTGGCACAGTGCCGCTGAACTGGAGCCGTGAGATCAGTGCAAATAAGAAAGCCGTTGCCGGTTTTGACCCCTCAACAAGGTTATATCGCCCATCCTCGGCGAACAGGAAATGCCCGTGAGAGGCAACGCATCCGATGTCCAACCTCCTATCATCTTCGCCTTCGTTGAGGATCTTTTCGAACGATGCACCGAGGGGAGGTTTCCATTCGCTCTCAAAAGTAAGAAGCCCACCAATGATGGGAATGAGCTGTTTTGGCGGATAAACCCCACCAGCATGAGGGATTGGTAGGCTGGTCCGATGCAAATTTCGGACTGAAGCCACCTTGTCTTGCGCGTATCTCACCAGACCGGCATCTGCCGTCTGCTTGGCCTCAAAAACAGCGTATACACTTTCTGCTGGAACTATGAGCTGTTCTTCGTAGGTGAAAATGAAGGGCGAATATTGACGGTCAAAGATCACGGCATCAATTTGATCGCTAAAATTTCCCCGGCTATCGACGACATGAGCACTTGCAACCTGATATCTCTCAGGGATGTACTGTGCGAGCATATCGATCCAAATCGCTTCGCTTGCGTCCCCTTTTGTACCGGGATGCTTGAACGACTTCCGCGCCGTTGACAGCCGATGCTGAATATCCTCGTGCAACGATGATAGAAGTTGTGATAGCGACCATTCAGCCATTGTTTCTTCTTTCTAAGACAGCGGAAATTTTGGTCCGAAGAAAGCGCGCCACGCTTTCAGGGCGTCTCCGTTCTTGCCCTGGCGCGCCAAGTGAATTGCGGCAGCGATGTCGCGGTTTGCCTGATCCAGAATTGTCTGGGCGCGCTTCACCATCGCTGCGTCCATTCGATCGCTAACAGGAGACCCGAGCCCGGCCGGATCTGGCCAATCCTCGTGAATTCGGTCGCGTAGCGTAGCGAAGAACGCTTGGATTTCGCGGTCATGTGAACCACCCCATCCACCATGGAGGCATTCCATCGCCATGACCTCGATCAGAAAGGATGGCTTGATAGGTTTTTCTCCGTGGCGGCTGTTTTGGTTCCAGTACTTCACCATGCGCACCAGGCCCTTCCACTCATTGCCATAAGCTTGGTGGGCCGAAACAGCCTTCTGTGCATGGATTTCGGGATTTGTTCCCATCCACTTCCCGGTTGTGTTGTTCGGGATCTCGTAGTCGTCGCCCTTTGCAAATGCGGGCACTGCATCCACGCTTACAACCCGGTAATCTGTGTTGTCGTCGGAATCGACGACGACACCAAAGTCCACACCCACAGAGCGTCCCTGTTTTTTGACGGCGCTGCTTCCATAAACGTCAACCAACGTATCGTAGAATGCGGTCAGTATCTTGTCAGGATGTTTGTCTCGATAGTGGTCCTCGTCCTTTCCAAGAACGAAGAAGATATCGACATCCTTGAGTGGTTTGGACTTGGTCCAGCGGGCGTAGCTTCCTGTCAAAAAGCTACGGTCGATCTGAAAGGCCTTATCCAGATGCTCGCGAACTTCCTTCTGCCGCTTGGATGCGTTCTGCTGCTCTCTTTCGTTCAACTCCATTCGGCTCTTGAACTTTTTGAATGCGTCCGGGAGTGAAATCATGATGCCTGCCTCCAATACGCTGCCGTCGCTCCCAGACCGTTGTGTTCGATGGTGGAGCCAAGGCTTTGGCGAACCATACCGTCTGTAGATCGGGCGGTGGTCCGGTGCCAACCCGGGACATCAGGTCGTCCAGGCTTTGTACGTAGCAGGAGGTCATACTTGGCGCTTGCCGGCGCAACTCCCGCTTTGCGAATTGCCCAACGAAGTTGATCGGTGTCCGTCCAGAAGTTTCCATCTCCAGCAGACCAACTGTAGTTCACGTCGATATCCCAACGCAGGATTAGTCCATTGGTTGCCGGATCGTATATCTCGAGTGTGATCTTCTCGAGGTCTTCGCTCTCCAACCATGCCTTGATTCCGCGCATGTTGATTTCCGTGTCGTTCACGAAATTTGTTGGATCCATGCCACTCAGACGGATAATGTCTTTGAGGCTCTTGAGGATGTTATCGGCCACATAGGTGACAGACTGGGTGCGGGAATACGTGATGACTGTTGTCATGGTTTCAACAACCCCTCGAGATCAATTTCGAGCGTAGCACCTTGCGAGTTGTTCGCTGTGTCTTGCTTTTTGGTTTCGGTTCTGTCGCGTGCTGTGATGCGGTTGCTCTTCTGTTGCAGCGCAGATTGGACCCAACCGAGATCATCGGGTTCACATGGCAGTGAAATCGACCAATCACCTTTCAGCGGGTCAAACCCGAGCACGTCTTCGTTCGCGTCCGACCCGTCGATCGCATCGTCATCGTAAAGACAGTAGATGCGCGTCTGCGGCCCTTCACAGCTGACAATGATTGGTGAGTTTTCGCAGGCTTTGTCCGCGATTATGCTGCTTGCAATGCCAGCGACACTGCTGAGTTCTTGCTGCGCTCCGGTATTTGTACGGGTGAGCAAGTCGCTGATGGCGGCCCATGTTGCCAATGCGTCGCGATGCGGAGAGCTTCGGAATGTTCTGCGGGCTACAGTTATCATCACTTCCCCCGATTCGCTCTTTTGTTGGTTTGGGCTGATTTTGCGGCAGCAGCTAACTGGGGCAGTGTTACTGAGCCGGGGTTCAGTGCCACCTGAGTGTTAGAGGCGAGCGCGTTTGCGACGGTCTTTCGGATTGTCCTGCCGTCGAGGCCGACGAATTCGCCAGCACAGGTGTCGAAACCACGGTCGCTGGTCAGCTCTTCTATCTCAGGATACGTGCTGCTTAGCCCCAACAGGCATTCCCGCAAAATCGTCTTGCAGGCTTCCTTTCCGGGAAGAGGCACTTCAAGCACCAGATCGCATCGGGAAACGAAGGCATCGTCCACCGCTTCCGGGTAGTTGCTGGTTGCCACAAACAGCAGGTTCTTGTGAGATTCTGCCAGCAGGTCGAGCTGTACCAGAACGGCGTCCGTGGCTCGATGAATGTCGACAGGGTTGGCATCGAGGCTTAGCCTAGAGCGGTCCACCGCAAGGGTTTCCACTTCATCTAGCAGGACAATCGTCGGGCCTGCATTGGCAAGTTCTGAAAGTGTTTGCGCGAAGAGGTCAGTAACCGCTCGCTGCGTTTTCCCCATGGCGGAACTCGTCAAGCCATGCGCTTCAACCTCGACCAGTTGGAAGTTCCCCCCCTTGAAAGCCGCTGCTGTTCGGTTGGCCAACCCTCGCGCGAGCGACGTTTTGCCCGTTCCGGGTGCGCCAACCAACAGGAGGACGCCATGGAGTGGCAACACGGCTCGGCTCATCTTTGGTCGCATTGTGAAATTCAGCACCGCCTGAGAGAGCAGGCGCTCCTTTATCTCGGCTTCGACGATGATCGAGTCCCAGAGTTCTGCCAGACCGGGGTCCGGCAGTGCCGTGATCTTCTGAATTCCTCTAGGTAGGTCGCCCGCAAACGGTGCGTTCATGGCTACTTCCTCTTTTCTTTGCCTGTTTAGCGCCTCGTGAAGCGACTTGGCGGTTTACAAATTTGCCTTTCTTTCGGCTTGCTGTTACAAGTTAGGGACAAAAAGCCGCGCTTTCAAGCATTGTAGTTTACAAAATATCAATCATATGGGTGAAATGTAAACCACCCACTGGGAGGACGTTATGATTGGCAAGCGACTCAAAGGAGCCCGGGCAGCATCTGGCCTCTCGCTCCGTGCACTTTCCGATGCCATGGAGAAAAAGGTGTCCGCTCAAGCCATAGGCAAGTACGAGCGCAATGAAGACATGCCCGGATCGGGCGTGCTGCTAGGTCTTGCCCGAGCACTCGAGGTCTCTGTGGATTTCCTGCTGAGCGATGACGAGCTTGAGTTGGAGGGCGTGGAGTTTCGCAAGTCAGCCAGCTCGTCAGCCAAGGAGATCGCGACGATCGAAGCCAAGACGCTCAATATGGTTGAAAAGTACCTCGCCATCGAAAGCTTGCTGAATCTTTCGAGCCAGGAATGGGATGCCCCACACGAAGCGCCCTACTGGGTGGCCGATGTTCGTGATGCCGAAGACGCGGCTCGCAACATGCGTGCTTCCTGGCAGCTGGGTCACGATCCGATCCCAATGCTTGCTGAACTCCTCGAGGAGCACGGGATCAAGGTGTTGTCTTTGGACGTTGATCGGATTGATGGCCTTGCGGCCAAAGTCCGTCGAAAAGAGCATCACTCTGCGCGGGTGATTATGATCAAGAAGAAGACCTGGTCTGAACGGAAGCGCTTCAGTTTAGCTCACGAACTGGGCCACATGGTTCTTAAGGTCGCTGAAGGATGTGATTCAGAACGCGCCGCAAATCGATTTGCTGGTGCATTTCTCGTTCCGGCAGAAGTGCTACGGCAGGAGATCGGTGCCCGCAGAACGGACATAAGCATTGGTGAGCTCATTAGTCTAAAGGATCGGTTTGGCGTCAGCATTCAAGCGCTGACGTATCGATGCAAGGATTTGGACATCATCAACCAGGCAACATTTGCGCGCCTGTTCAAGGTCTATAAGCAACGGGGTTGGCGCGATGAGCCGTTCGAGGAGCCGAATTCCATTCCTTGGGAACGAGAAGAGCCTGACCGCTTTCAGAGGCTGTGTTTTCGTGCCCTCTCCGAAGGGTTGATTGGGTTGTCTCGCGCGGCAGAACTTCTCGAAATACGAGTAAAAGAGCTGGAAGAACGGTTGAACCACATGTCATAGTAGTTATGTGCAAGTTCTTGTTTCCGATACCTCTGTCTTGATTGACATCGAAAGAGCCTCGCTGACCGCGAGGCTTTTTGACCTGCCTTATGAATTTGTGGTCCCAGATATTCTGTATGAATCGGAACTCCTCGATTGGTTGGGCCCTGATTTGCTCGATCTTGGATTGAAGGTCGAACAACTCACTCCACAAGAAACCGCACGTGCAACAGAACTGAAACGGGCGAAAGCAATGCTATCGACGCCAGATGTTTTTGCGTTCTGTTTAGCGGTGGAACGGAATTGGGTACTACTAACCGGCGATGGTGCGCTTAGGGCAGAAGCAGAGAGTCAAAAGCTCTCGATGCACGGTGTGTTGTGGGTGTTTGACGAAATGGAAAAACACATGGTTTGTGCGACAAGCGCGCTAAAAGCGGGTTTGGAGGCCGTTCGTGACCATCCGAGATGCAGACTTCCACAAAAAGAAATCAACCGAAGACTTGCACGATACTAGCCCTTCGCCACGACGAAATGCCACTCCCACGTGGGCGTAGGAGCCAGCCCGCTGCAACTGTGTCTGCCGATCAAAGTCCGCTCCTGCAATTGACCATTGGAGCCTTCGCTCCAGCCGCGAACGGCAGCTTCCGACCCTTTGTGCCGAGGGGCTTACGACCCCGGCAGATAGAACTCCGTAATCCCTCGCTTGCCCTCGGCGCGGCCGAGCTGCACGATCACATCGATGGATTTCCGGATGTATTCGCGCACTTCGGCGAAGGTCAGCGGTGTGCCAGCCTGCAGCACCATGATCGCAAGCCGGTCGATGGCGAGTTCTGCGGTTTCAGCGTGGATTGTAGAGACCGACCCGCCATGGCCGGTGTTGATGGCTTCGAGATAGGTCAGGGCCTCGGCCCCGCGCAGTTCGCCAACGATGATCCGGTCGGGTCGCATTCGGAGGGAGGCCTGGAGAAGGGCGTTGGCGCTACGTTGCGAGCCGGAACCGCGGTCGGCCAAGAGGGCGACGGTGTTGGGTTGACCGGGGAAGAGCTCGAAGGCGTCTTCGATGGTGATCAGCCGTTCGCGTTCGCTGACATGAGTCAGAAGGTGGCGGGCGAAAGTGGTTTTGCCGGTCGAGGTCCCACCGCTGATCAGGACGTTGAGCCGCCCCTCGACCAGGGTCTGCAACGCGGCTTCGAGGTTCTCATCTGCCAGACTGGCGATGTTCTTCATTTTCTCGGCGCGGAGCGCGTCCAGCGACACGGCCTTGCCGAAGAGATAGGCCGGGGCGTAGTCCCGGACGCTGCCCGAGGCGAAGAGACGGATGGTGATCGAGGCACCGCGATCGATGGCGGGCGGTACGGCGACCTGGACCCGAAGCGGACGGCCTGCATATTCTACCTTGCCGGAGACGAGGGGGTTCTTTTCAGAAACGCGGGCCTTGGCATCGCCGACGATGGTCTGGGCCATGTTGAGGGCTGTGGTCCGATCCACGGTCTGACCTTCGTGGCGCATGGTGGCGTCGCCTGCGACCTCAAGCCAGACCTTGCCGTCCGGGTTGATCGCGATCTCGACCACGTCATCGCGTCGCAAGAGGTCGCGGAACGGGTCGAGATAGCGCTCGAGATATGAGGCTGGCGATGCCTGATCCATCAATAAATCACCACATCCCGGTCGACGAGCACGGTGACCGAGGCTCCCTGATCGACATAGATCGTCGGCGCGATCGACACCTGGTCGGCGATGACCGAGCCGACGGCATCCTGCAGGTCGCTGCCGACATCGCCCAGAACGATGCTGGTGGTTTCATTGTTGGCGCTCTCGGCTGCCACGGCCGGTGCCGCCCCGATCACGGAAATCAGCGCCGCACCTCCGAAGCGCTCGGCGAACTTGGTGTCGACGAGGCCGGTGAGGCCCGACCGGCCAAGCTGGTCCCCGCCAACAGCGGCGATTTCCATTGAGGTTCCGTCCGGTGTCAGGACGCGGGTCCAGAGAATGAGGATGCGTTTCTGGTGCATCTCGATGCCAGAGCGGTATTGGCCAAAAAGGCGGGAGCCCCGGGGGATCAGGATCCGGTCCCCGGAAAACGCCGGGACCGGTTCGGAGACAACCGCCACAACGGAGCCCGGCAGGTCGCTGTTGATGGCGGTCTGGAGCGCGGCCTGGATGACGGACCCTTGGGTCAACGTGCGTTCGGGGTGGGTGAGGCGGGTGGCCTCCTGCACTTCGAGCGGTCGCGCACTCTGCAGGAACGCCTCATTGCCCGAGAGGACCGGCCCCTCGGTGCCTGCGGCAGCAGGATCGGCCACCGCCGCGCCACTTTGGCCGCCGCGCGGACCGTCGGCATAGACCACGGCGGGGGATTTGATCTGCGCGGTCAGAAGCTCCTCGGCGACCCGCTCGGCCTCGCGCTGGCGCTGTTCCTCTTCCTGACGACGGCGTTCTTCGAGTAGGCGCTGATCGGCGATCAGCCCCTCGCGATCGAGCTCAGCCTCGAGCCCCTCGCGCTGCGCCCGTTCGGCATCGAGCATGGCCTGCAGACCTTCGATGCGGGCCTCGGTCTGGCGCTGCAGGTTGGCAAGCTCTGCCTCCTTCTCCGCTATAAGTGCTTCCAAGGCCGCCTTCTGCTCATCGAAGGCCTCGCGCAGGTCGGCAACGGCGGACTGGATTTCCGAGTTGCGGGCGGCCTGGCTGGCGGCAAGGGCCTCGCGGAGCTTGGCGATCTCGGCCAGCACCTCGGCGCTCGGCTCGGGGGCAGGGGCGGCGGGCACATCAAGCGCTTCTTCGACGGCGATCAGCGCGTCATTGACCCGTTGTTCGGTCTCATCGGGTGGAAACTCCAGCCGCCCACCGGTGCCGGGGCGGCGGTCCTGGAAGGTTTCAACATCGGAGGTCTCGAGTGCGCTGTCGCCCTCCTGCAGGCCGGTGGCCAGGAAATACGCGACCCCGGCCCCGCCAAGGGCGAGGGCGGCGGCGAGGGCACCGACCCCGAGGCTGTTGCCCCGGCGTTTCGATTTGCCGCGCTGGCTGAACTGGTCGAGACGGTTCTGAAGGTCGGGAGGGGTTTGATCGGCCATGGTCAGTTGCTCACATAGATCGCGCTCTCGTCGCGCCAGGCGCAGATCGCCTCGTCGCCGATGCGCAGCGTCCAATAGGTGTTCACCCCGAGAACGCGAACGGTGTTGCCTTGCTGGGTCCAGTTGACTGTGCGCTCGCGGCCTTGGTCATCGGCCTTGAAGAGGGCGGGCTGGCGACCGTTTTCCGGGAAGACGAAATACGTGTAGCGCCCGTCGTCGTAGATATGGCTGGGGCGGAAATCCCCTTCGCCGGAGACGCGGTAGTTGTAGTTGCGAGGTGCCTCGAACCCCTTCGGTTGGGTGGCACCCGCCGCACGGCGTTCCTCATCGGGGTAGCGGAAGCGCACCTCGAAGAACATGCCTGTGCGGTTCGGGATCGAGCCTTCGCGCAGGTGGAAGGAATAGGTGCGGCGGTTGGTGATCACCGTCATGTTGGTCGAGGTCTGCGCAACATGCGGTTTGATGGTCAGTACATTGCCAAGCTCGGGGATCGGATCGACCTGAAAGCTTTCGGTGTCGCCGACAATCACTGCTTCAAACCGCTCGCCCGTCCCGAAATGGATCGTGGTCGAATGCCGAAGATCCGTTTCGATCCGGTAGACCTGGTTCTCGTTATAGACGGCGGTGCGAATGCGGATATCGAGCGGGCCGCCTTGCGGCGTGGCCTCGGCGAGTGCGGCAACAGGAAGGGCAAGCGCCAGGAGGAGCGCGGGCAGGGATTTCATGTTGGTCAGTTCTCCAGGGTCTCGGCGTCGACGCGGTAGGAGGTCACCACGAAGCCCAAGGGGTTGGCCCAGACGTCCTGAAGGCGCTGGCGGGTTTCGGGTTGGAAGTCGTAGCCGACAGTGGCGACATAGGACCGGGTGACGGTGCGGGTGTCGCGGGGACGGCGGAGCGTGCGGGTGAAGCGGACCTGGGCCACGCCGCGCTCGATCTGGTTCACGGACTTGATCACCACCTCGATCTTGGCATCGCGCCCATAGACGGTGATCGGGTAGTCCTCGTTGGTGGAGGACCAGAGATCGCGCAGCGTGCGGGCGGCGTCACCATCCGAGCGGTCGAGCACCGAGTTGATGCGTTGCTCGCCATCGGTCAGGTCGTAGGTCTCGCGATCGTCGACATAGGCCACGAGATTGGCCTGGATGATGGCGTCGCTCTCGGAAAGGGTCAGCGCTTGGACCGCGGCGACCCGGTCCATCTCGCCGGTTTCCTTGTCGACCACGACAACGAAGGTCTCGGTGGATTTGAGCGGAAAGAGGCTCGCGCCCGCGACCATGCCGGCCACGCCGACTAGCACGCCTGCCGCGGCGACGAACCAGGCGAAGCGCTCGCGCCGCCTGGGCCCGTAGATGAAATCCGCCTCAAAGGCGTCGCGGTCAGGCGCGGAGGAACTGGTCACAGTCTTCTTCAAAGTAGTGGTCTTTCAAATCAGGGTTTGCGGAAGGCCTTGGCGGCGGAGAGGAGCGCGCCAGGGCTTTGCCGGATCATCTCGCCGGTCTTCACCACGCCTGTATTGGCCATCTGGTTCAGCTCGTGCGGAGACTTGCCGGTGACGAGGCGCGAGGTCGCGCCCGTGCCATACTCCCGCGTGTTCACGAAGCCCTGCCGCGCGAGGCCCGTAAGACCCACGGCATTGGACGCAATGCCCACGACACCGGTGAGGTTGGAGGCGATGTAGGGCACCGAGGCCATGATCCCGGCGCTGAGGATCAGGATCACGAGGAAGGGTAGGATCAGGCTGACGGTTTCGACATCGCCCGGATCGGCGGAGGCATCGCCAATCGCTTCGGCGATGGCGACGATGATGCCCGCGGCCCCGGCGGCAGCGACAGGCATGAGCGCATAGCCGATGGTGGCGCGGGTCCAGGCCTCGAAGAGCGACTGGGTGGGCTTGAAGAGCGAGGTCACGATCATGAAGGGGGCGATGACGATCATCAGCGCGAAGACGATGCGGGCAAAGGCGATGATCCCGGCGGTGACGGCGGCAAAGACGGCAGAGAGGACGAAGAAGATCGCGCCCAGGACCGCGCCGAAAACCCAGCCTGCGCGGTCGCCGATCGTGTCGCCATAGGCGGTGATGCGGGCGACCATGTTGTCGAGGCTTGCGTAAACCCCGGCCTCGTCGCCCGACCCGGTGAGGGCCAAGATGGAGGCGCCGATAGAGTCGGGGACCTGCGTGACGATGCCATAGATCACGCTGAAATTGTCCCAGCTCTGCGCGAATATCCCGACAAGTGCCACCTTGATGCCGAAGGCAAAGCCGGTGCCGAAGGGCAGGGGGCGCAGCTGCATCACGGCGTTGATTCCCAGAAGCACGAGCAGCAGTGTCGCGCCCGCCGAGATGACGTTGCCGACCGAGGCTGCGGAAGAGACAAAGCCGTCCTGCGCCACGGTGTTCACCGCGGCGTCGACCTGCCCGAGGATGTCGCGAATGACCCCCATTTACTCCGCACATCCTGCGGCAATTTGGGCTTCCAGCTCATCGGCCTTGGCGTAGAGATCCAGCACCTTGAAGGGCAGGTGCGGGGTGTCCGAAGTCTGGAACCGGGGCAAAGCGTCAAGTGCCTGATCCCAGGTGAACTGGTCCAGCAGGCAGGTGCAGCTTTGCGAGGCGAGCGCCTCTTCGGCGATCAGGATGCGCAGGATCGCGCGGTAGCCGTTGCGTAAGTAAGCGGTCTCGGCCAGATCGGCGGGTGGTTTCGGGACACGGCAGGCGTCGCCCTCGTCCCGCGCGATGGCCATCGAACTGAAGGGCGTATTGCTGGACGGGTCCGTGCTCGGGGTCTGGGCCAGCGCGGCACAGGGCAGGGCACCGAGCACTAGCGCGGCGAAACCAACGAAGCGAATATCCGGGATAGTGAGGCGCATCGACGTGCTCATGGATCCACCGCCATCGAGCGGAACTTGCGCTCATCCGCGAGGGTCGCGGCATCGACAACGCCAAGCTGGCCGGCACTGACGCCCTGGGCCGCTTCCAGCCGCCAGATTTGAGTCAGGATGATACCCAGCTCGGCGGTGACGCGGGTGTTGAGATCGACGGCGGCTTTCAGCCCGTCCTGATCGTCGATCAGCCCGACCATGGTTTCGAGCCGTTCAAGGCTCTGGCCTGCCTCTTCGTGGCTTTCCTGCGCCGCGACGGACAGCATGGCGCTGGCTCCGGCGGAGGCGGCTATGCGGTTGTCGGCGGGCTGATCCGATCCCGAGAGCGTGCTCAGGCGCTCCGAGGTGAAGCCGCTGCCCGACAGCACGCGCTCGACGGAGGCCGAGAGTTCCGCACCGGGATTGAAGCCGCTGAGGAAATCGCCGCTGGCCAAGGACTGCGCGGTGTTGAGAGGAGCCACGAGCTTGCCGCGCAGCGCGCGGAATTCCTCGACTGTTGCGAAGAGCTCGCCCAACCCGCTGCCCTCGATCAGCGAGGTCAGTTGCGCCTCAAGGTTTGTGAGCTGCGACAGCTGGGTTTCCAGTTCCAGCCGCATGGTGGCGAGTTGCTGCATCTGGACATTTAGATCCTCAGCCATGTGTTCGAGCTGGGCGACGAGTTGGCCAAGCTGCGAGCCATCGAAGGTCGGCACGCCCTGAGCCGTGGCGGGCCCGCTGAGCCCGAGCGCGGTGACCGCGGCGGCGGTCAGGAGAAGGTGTCTCATTCGGGAACTCCCATCTGCATGAAGTCGCGTTCGGCCAGACGGTCGGCGACGAGGTGCTGCGCATAGGCCGCCTCGCGCTGCTGGTTGGCGGCCATCAGCCGGACGCGAAGGTTGAGGATGCGGCCGATCTCGGCCTTGGCGTAGGTGTTGAGCTCCCAGGCCGCCTTGGCATTGGGCTGCGCATCGATCTGCAGGATGATCGCGCGGAGGCGGTTGATGACCTGTTCGGTGGTGGCGGAGCTGTCCGCGGCGTAATAGACGCCGGCCTCGGAGATGCTGGCATATTCAGCCAGCGCAAAATCCGAGGGCGAGAGCGTGCCGAGTGCATCGGCACCGCCCACCACGGCGAGGTATTCGTTGTAGAACTTGGAGATGTTGCGCACGTAGCCCTGAGTTTCGGCAAAGGGCGGCACGCCGCCGTATTCGATGACCCGACCGGGCCCCGCGTTATAGGCTGCGAGCGCATGGGGGATATTGCCGAACCGGTTGAGCTGCGTGGTGATGTAGCGCGCGCCGCCGCGCAGGTTGTCTTTCACGTCATAGCGGTCGACGCCGAGGTCGGAGGCAGTGCCGGGCATGAGCTGGGTGAGGCCATAGGCCCCGACCGGGCTTTCGGCGGCAACGTTGAATCGGCTTTCCTGCTTGATCAGGGCCTGGAAGAGGCAGCGCCACTGGGTGGCCGAGAGCCCGGCCCGGGCCACACCGGGCGCGCCCGCGAATTCGCCCGCCACCTCGACGATCATCATCTCTACCGTCTCGCGGCCCTCGCCGAAGAGGCGGCTGTTCATGGGGCTTGCATCGGTATTTGGATAGACCGCCGCCACGCCGAAATCCGCATTGCCCTCGAGCGCGGGGATATCGAAGCCGGGCCCGGTGATGGCCGCCGTCATCTCCTCGAGGACGCGGAGCTGGCCGGCCTGCACGTCCGCCAGCGTGGACTCTGTCCGATCCTTGTCCTGCTGGACGCCGAGGTCTTCAGCCAATGCCGTCACCCGCGCGATGGCGCGCCCGATCGCGGAATTGTCCTGCGTCGGCACCCCCTGGGCATGGGCGGGCATGGCGCTGAGGCCGAGGCAGAGCCCGGCGGATATGATCGCGGCACGGCTCATTCCGGACGCGGCAGGTGTTCAAAGATGCAGTCAGACTTTGCAGCCTGCTGGACCGGAGCGCCCATGGTCGAGAAGGAGAGGGCGGCGCGCGTGACTTGCGGCGCGCCATTGCGTCCGAAGCAGGGCGAAGTTTTCTCGGTGTATTTCTCGCAAGCGGCCAGAAGGCTAGCGGCGGCGCAAAGCGCCAGGATGGGTTTTGAACTCATATCACATGTCTCCAGAAATCGGGATTGGCGCGCCAATCGGCAGGCACACGCGCCTCACCCGTGGCGCCGCCGCCAAGGATGGGAAGGAGGTTGCCCAAGGCGGAGAGGTCGGCGTCGACGAAGACGCTGTCACCCGCCGAGCGAACGAGCGCGATGCGCTGGCCAATGGTGGGCTGGACGAGGAGCGCGGCCTCCTTGGCGTTCACGCGCAGGAAGTCGTAATCCGAGACGGTGGCGCGGTCGTTGGGAAAGAGGATTTGGGTTGGCACCGTCTCGACGATGGTCTTGCCGACGCGGCTGTCGCGCAGCTGGCTCGGATATTGCGTCATCATGATCACGACGCAATTCATCTTCCGAAGTGTGACCAGCCAGTTTTCCAGCCGCGCCCCGAAGTAGGGATCGTCAAGGAGCTTCCAGGCCTCGTCGAGCACGATGATGGTGGGACGGCGATCCTCGACCACGCGTTCGATCTGGCGGAAGATGTAGGAAAGCACCGCCATGCGCTCGGTCGTCATGTCGAGAATCTCGGTCATGTCGAACCCGATGATGTCAGCAGCCAATTCAAGGCCGGCCCCGTGCTCCGGCGCCTCAAAAACCCAGCCATAACGCCCGCCGGGGGCCCATTCGGCGACGCGGGACTGCAACTCGCCATCGTCATCGAGCGACTGGAACAGGGTCTCGAAGCTGGAAAACTTTTGGAGCGCGCTCCCGGCATGGGCGTTCTGGGTCACGGCGCTCTGGATATGGCGCGACTGCTCGCCGGTCAGCGTGCCACCCTGTGTGAGAAGTGTCACGAGCCAGTCCGAGAGCCAGGCGCGACCACGCTCGTCGGTCTCGGTCATCAGCGGGTTCAGACCTGTCGGCACGCCTGCGCGGATTTCGTTGTAGCGGCCGCCGAGGGCGCGCACCGCCATCTCGAGGCCGCGATCCTTGTCGAAGAAGAAGAGCCGGGCGCCGACCCGCTGTGCCTGCGCTGCGAGGAAAGCGGTGGTCAGCGTCTTGCCGGTGCCGGTGCGCCCCAGAACCAGGGTATGGCCAACGGTCGGTTCCTTGCCCGGGCTACCCGTCTCGTGGAAATTAAACCGATAGCCCGAGGTGCCAACCGTCGGCAGGACCGAGATCGTCTGGCCCCAGGGCGACTGGTCAGGACCACGCCCCTCGACGCTTCCGTGAAGGGCGGCGAAATCCGCGAAATTGATCGAGGAGATCGGCGTCTTGCGCGCCCGGTAGCCGAAGTTGCCGGGGGATTGCGCGAAGTAGGTGGCTTTCAGCGCCATGTTTTCGCGCACGATCACCGACATGATCTCCTGGCCGACGCGTTTGATCTGGGCGGCGGCGCGTTCGAGCGTGTCGCGGTCTGGCGCATAGACCGCGATGGAGAGGTGATGATCGCCAAAGGCAATGCGGCCCGCTTCCTGATCGTCGGCGGCTTGGCCGAGCTGTTCACGCAGGGAGACGGCAGCATCGTCGGAGGCATACATCTGACGGATGATGCGTTGAATGCGTTCGGCCATGATGTTGTTCGGGATCGGGCTGAAAGAATTCGTCAGCACGATGTCGAGCGGCAGGTCGAGCGCATCGAGCAGCGTGACATCCGTGAGGGCCGGATAGGTCTTCATGGAAAAGAGCGCGCCGTATTTGACCTGACCGGTCACGGCATCGGTCAGGGTGACGACACCGCCGTCAAAGGTGGCGCGGCAATTGCTCAGGGTGTGCGAGAGGGGCAGGGCGCTTTGCCCGAAGGCGATGGGGGAGAAGCTGCCTGCGTTCAGCGTGTTGAGATAGCCCAGCCATTCACCGCCCGTGCGGGTCAGCCGGACCGGGTTGGCCGAGGAGAGCGCTACCTCGAAGAAGCCCATGACCTCGTTCAGTTCCTGCATCCGTGTCGCGCGGTCCTTGACCCAGGCCTTGCGGGCCAGTGCTCGCAGGAGCGGGATGCGGGCCGAGATATCGGGCCGCCGGATGACACTGAGATAGAGCTGGCGCTTTGCCGGGCGCAGGTCTTTGACATGGGCCTGCCATCGGGCGTCGATCGCGGCGGCGAAGCTGTCACCCTCGATGGGGCGCATGCCGAGATCCTGCGGGACCGAGATCCGGTGAATGTAGAAGCCGAAGGCGTTACCGGTCTGGGCGACGATGGCCGCGACCGCGCGTTTCAGGGCATCGAGCCGGGCGTCCTCAGTGGTCATCGGGTTCAGACCATCAAGGCGCAGGGTCGCCAAGAGATCGCCCTCGCGCAGCACCATGACATCGTCATCGGCGAGGGCAAAATACGGCAGGTGTTCGGCGAGATAGCTCTCCCGCGCGAACTCCCCGCTGCCGGCCTGGAGCAGAGCGGTTCCGTGAGTGGAAAGTGTGCCTGCATCAAGCGCCAAAGCTGTCGCCTCCGTGCAGGGCCCGGTTCTTTGTCGGGCGTACCGAGCCATAGGAGACGTGCAGCACCTCGAAAAAATGCGGCTCTCGGTCGGCGACGAACCAGAGGATCGGGTAGGCGACGAGCCCGATCAGGAAAAAGACCATCGACTTCGTCCAGATGAACGGCAGAACGACCCCAGTCGCCAGAACCACGAGGTATCCGACAGGGAGACCCAGATACTTGGGCGGACGGGCGAGGCCCAGAAAGAGGGGGGATCGTTCTGCCATTGGGTGATATTCCGGCTTAGAAGAAATTGTGTGTCCGGAGAGGGACCCGAGGCAGCGTTTGCGAAGCACAACGCGTTCGGGGCGCTCGTAGGACGCTATTTTGCCGGAATGTCACGAGAAGCCGTCGACGATGGTGCCGGCCGAGAAGATCAGCACGATCCCGATGATGACCGAGGCGAACCAGCCCCAGTTCAGCCGTCCCATCATACACATGAAGCCGGTGCCGATCACGGCGAGCGTGGCGACCGCGATACCGATCGGACCAGTCAGTGCGGCCTCGACGGTTTCCAGCATGGTCTGGATCGGCGACAAGTCTTGCGCGAGAGCGGGCGTTGCGAAAGCCGCCAGGGTTGTGGCGGCGGGCAAGAGGCGGCTGAGGCGATGTCGAAGCATGCGAGATTCCCTTGTTTTACTGAAGTTCGATGAGGACCGGCGCGCGGGCGGGCATCCGGTCTGCGATGCGGATGTCCGGAGCTGAAGCGGGAGGGCCTGCCAGCCGGGACCGGATCCGGTGGATGCGCGCGATGTAGTCGCGGGTCTCGGTGAAAGGCGGGATGCCGGAATACTCGACCACCCTGTGCGGCCCGGCATTATAGGCTGCCAGCGCCAGGTCGATGTCCTTGAAGGTGGCAAGCTGAGCGAGCAAATAGCGCGCCGCGCCATCGAGGTTCTGGGACGGATTGCGCGGATCGACCCCGAGTGCGCGCGCCGTGTCGGGCATCAGTTGCCCCAATCCATAGGCACCTTTCGGGCTCATGGCGGCCGGGTTGTAGCCGCTCTCTGCCTCGACCAGGGCGCGGAACAGGACCTGCCAGTCACCCGCCTCAAGGCCAACCTGGCGTAGAGCACGGTTACCTTCATGTCGGACTGCCGTAGCTTGGATCAGGGAGAGGATATCGTGGCGACCGGAAGGCGGCGCGGCTTCTAGTGACGCAAGTACGATCTCGGCCTCAGCCGGTTCGTCCAACCCAGCCCAAGCAGGGCGCTGGCCATGGAAGGTCCAGCCGGAGGTCCGGGCTGTGCCGTCGCGGCCGAAGGCGATGACGTCAGCCGCGCTCCTCGAGGGTAATACTGTAGTCAGGACCAAAGCGCAGATCGCGCCCGTCACCGAACTCGAGATGATGTTTGAAGAGCCCCGGCCATATGTTGAAATACCGCGGCTCAGGCCCGTGTGGGGTGATCCGGGTCGAGACCAGAATGGCTTCCGGTTCGCCCTCGCGCAGGTAGATGCACTGGTAGCGCGGCTTGCCATCGTCCGTGAACCCCACGAGTTCATACCGGCAGCGGTACGCGATGCCCTCCTCCTGGAGGTCTTTGACACCATCGATGGTGATCAGGATCTGGTTGCGCGCTATCGGCATGTTTGGACTCTCCCGTTGAGAGCCCTTCTACTTCACGACACTAAGGCCATAAAGTCATATAGAGTCAATACGACATATTGCAGAAAAATACAAATTGCACGATAGTTGCCGCAACTTTTGCGGGAGAGTGGCATGAAACGTCAGATGATGGCGGCGATAATCGGGGTGTTTGGTGCTCTTGGTGCCCCTGAGAAAGCGCAGGCCTATGATATCGACTGCGCCATCATGCTCTGTATGGCGGGAGGTTTCCCCCCGAGCGCGGTCTGCGCGCGGGCCTATCGCACCATGATTCGTCGGATCACGCCCTGGCCGAGCCTGCCGCCCTTCGGGGTCTGCACCTTTGCCCATGTCCCGGTCGAGCTTGGTGGGCCAGGTGGGGAGGGTGAGCTCGACACCAACCTGCCGGAATACGAATGGCTGAACCGCACTCACGTAATCTGGTTCACCGGACGCTCCTACGAGCCGCGCGACGAGCCGCGTCAGTGGGATTGGTCGATCCGCTCTTGCGATCGCGAGAACCGGACCTGTCGGTATATCCAACGGGTCTACGGATCCCACACGCCCTGGCCCGCGACATTCACCTCAGAAAGCGGGCAGGAGATTGCCTACCCAAGCGGTGGCGGCCTTTGGCACTTCTACTCCCGCAGCATCATGGTCGAATACGGCGACTATGAGGGCAACTTGGGCCATTCGGAGTGGTTTTCCTACTGATCTGAGCTGTCACTGGGCGTCAGGGAAAACGGGCGCACGATGGCAAGACTGGCATCAAAGCGTTCCGGATCGACATGCCAACGACGGCTCACCGAGCCATCATTCCAACGGTAATCGGTGAACAGGTGAATCTTCTGCGTCCCGTCGTTCAGAAACCCTTCCTGGAAAGGCCAGCCTGTCTTTCTCTTCGCCATGTATCCGCGCCACTCGTACCGTTTTTGCCGTTATGTCTCTCGCGTTGGGGGACGGGATCAAAGCCTCAGGAAACGGACTTGCGCTTCGCGAAGAGTTCTTCGGGGTCGACATTGAGCGCCTTGGCGATGCGTTCGAGAAGGTCGAGGGAAGCCGCGAACTTGGCGTTCTCGACCTTGCCCATATGGCCGCGGCTCACTTCGGCCCGATGAGCAAGCTCCTCCTGGCTGAGGCCGCGGGCGCGTCTCAATTCCTGGATGTTCAGTGCTACACGGTCCCGCAAGTTCATGCCCGCGAAACGGGCACGATGCGCGAAATATCGCCACGCGATATATGTTACATTCGGAGGCGCAGAGAAGAAATGTTTGAGCGGCGCGAGATCGCCGAAATGGGATGCCTGCCGAAACGCAGGTCACGGGATTATCCGTCTCGCAAACATTTTGGGCCGTTCAATCGTTCTTTCTGAAAAGGGCGGCACCGGCAATACCGGTGCCGCCAGTTGGTCGTCCACAGGGAGGTTCAAGAGGACGAATTCTACAGCGAAATTTGAGGTCAGCCAAAAATCGCATAAGAGAACTTATGTTAGTTTTGTGGTTGTCGCGGCACCTCAGACAGCTTCGAGCGCGATTGCAATCCCCTGTCCCACGCCAATACACATGGTCGATAACGACTTTTCTCCAGGTTTGAGGTCCAGCATCGCTGAACCAGTGATGCGGGCACCTGACATGCCAAGCGGATGGCCGAGAGCAATAGCGCCGCCGTTCGGGTTCACGCGGGCGTCATCATCCGCGATCCCCAGGTGCCGTAGTGTGGCCAGACCCTGCGAAGCAAAGGCTTCGTTAAGTTCGATTACCGAGAAGTCTTCTTGTTTCAGTCCAAGTCGCGCCATCAGCTTTTCCGACGCCGGTGCCGGCCCGAAACCCATGATGCGCGGTGCGACGCCCGCGGTTGCGCCGCCCAAGACCCTTGCGATCGGTGTGAGGCCAAATTTTTTTGCGACGTCGCTGGTGGCAAGGATCAATGCTGCGGCACCATCGTTCACGCCCGAAGAATTCCCAGCGGTTACAGTGCCGTCCGCTTTTACGAAAGTTTTCAGTTGGGCGAGCGCTTCCAAAGTCGTACCCGCGCGAGGGTGTTCATCCTGTACGACGATCTTTGGCTCCCCCTTTCGCTGAGGAATCTCTACCGGGACAATTTCACGGGCCAAACGACCGTTCGCCATGGCATCTCTCGCCTTTCGCTGCGAACGCATGGCGAAGGCATCTTGGTCGGCGCGGTTGATGCTGAAGTCTTCCGCTACGTTTTCGGCCGTTTCAGGCATGCTGTCGACGCCGTATTGACTCTTCATCTGTTTATTGACGAAGCGCCAGCCGATGGTGGTGTCTTCAGCAGAATTTTCGCGCGAGAATGCAGTTGTAGCTTTTGGCATCACAAACGGAGCACGAGACATGCTTTCCACACCGCCAGCAACAATGAGATCGGCTTCTCCAGCTTTGATCGCGCGGGCGGCTGTGATTACGGCGTCCATACCCGATCCGCACAACCGGTTCATCGTCGTGCCAGGGACACAATCCGGAAATCCCGCGAGTAGCAGCGACATGCGTGCGACGTTGCGGTTGTCCTCGCCCGCCTGGTTGGCGCAGCCGAAAATCACTTCGTCAATGGCCGCTAGATCTAGCTTCGGGTTTCGGCTGGCCAGGGCCCTGAGTGGGATTGCACCAAGATCGTCGGCTCGCACAGAAGAAAGCGCGCCGCCATAGCGACCAATTGGTGTGCGGATGTAATCGCAGATGTAGACGTTTGTCATTCTTAGAGTGCCTTTGTCATATCCGGGACGGCGTCGAGCAGGTCTGCGACCAGGCCGTAGTCGGCGACCTGGAAGATCTGGGCCTCTTCATCCTTGTTGATGGCGACGATGACCTTGCTGTCCTTCATGCCTGCAAGGTGTTGAATTGCCCCGGAAATCCCGACCGCGATGTACAGCTCGGGCGCCACGACCTTGCCGGTCTGGCCGACCTGCCAGTCGTTCGGTGCGAACCCGCTATCCACCGCCGCGCGCGAGGCGCCGACCGCCGCGCCCAGCTTGTCGGCCAGGCCCTCGATGATCGCGAAGTTCTCCTCGGAACCGACGCCGCGACCGCCCGAGACCACGATCTTGGCCGAGGTCAGTTCCGGACGATCCGACGCCGCGACCTTGTCCTCGACCCAGGCGCTCAGGCCCGCGTTGCCGGCCGCTGCGATGGCCTCGACGGCGGCCGAACCACCCTGGCCAGCCGCGTCGAAGGCGGTGGTGCGGACGGTCAGTACCTTCTTGGAATCGTTGGACTTTACCGTCTGAATCGCGTTGCCCGCGTAGATCGGGCGTTCGAACGTGGACCCGTCCACGATGGCGGTGACGTCCGACAAAACCATCACGTCCAGCAGCGCCGCGACGCGCGGCAGGATGTTTTTCGCGCTCGCCGTGGACGGAGCAACGATATGTTCATAATTGCCTGCCAGGCTGACCACCAGATCGGCGACCGGCTCGGCCAGGCCGTTGGCATAGGCGGCGTCATCCGCCACCAGAACCTTTGCCACGCCGTCGATCTTCGACGCGGCCTCGCCTGCGGCAGCGGGGCCCGCAACCAGAACGGTCACATCGCCCAGCGATTTGGCAGCGGTCACCGCCTTGGCGGTGGCGTCCAGCGCCAGTGCACCACCGGCGATTTCTGCAAGGAGAAGAACAGCCATTACACGATCCCCTTTTCTTTCAGCTTCGACACCAGCTCGTCGACCGAGCCAACCATTTCCCCGGCCGAACGCGCGGCGGGCTCTGCCGTCTTGACGACGGTCAGGCGCGGCGTGACATCGACGCCGAAATCGGCGGCGGTCTTTTCGTCCAGCGGTTTCTTCTTGGCTTTCATGATGTTGGGCAGCGAGGCGTAGCGCGGCTCGTTCAGGCGCAGGTCGGCGGTGACGATCGCCGGCAGCTTCACCTTGATGGTCTGCAGACCGCCGTCCACTTCGCGGGTCACGACGGCATGCTCGCCCTCGATCGCAACCTCAGAGGCATAGGTCGCCTGACCCCAGCCCAGCAGCGCCGCCAGCATCTGGCCGGTCGCGTTCATGTCGTTGTCGATCGCCTGTTTGCCCGCGATCACCAGGCCCGGCGCCTCGGCGTCGATCACGGCCTTTAGGATCTTGGCCACCGCCAGCGGCTCGATATCTTGGTGCACGTCGTCGGCGGCCACGACGAGGATCGCCCGGTCCGCGCCCATCGCCAGCGCCGTGCGCAGCGTTTCCTGCGCCTGTTTCACGCCGATCGACACGACGACAAGCTCGTCCGCCTTGCCCGCTTCCTTCAGACGGATCGCCTCTTCAACCGCAATCTCGTCGAACGGGTTCATCGACATCTTCACATTCGCGAGACCAACTCCGCTACCGTCCGCCTTAACGCGAACCTTCACGTTGTAATCAATTAGGTGTTTTATAGGTGCAATTATTTTCATTGGCGTTTATCGTCTTGGAAATTTGCAATGGCAGTAACGGCCCGGGTTCCAGGCCGTTACTTGGGATGTGTCTCTGTCAATTCGCAGTATAACCGCCATCTACTACAATCTCTGCTCCGTGAACGAACGATGACTCATCCGATGCGAGGAACAGGACCGCATTCGAAACCTCTTCAGGTTTGCTTGGCCGCTTGAGCAGCGTGGCCCCCAGAATTGCCTGCCGGGTCTCTTCGTCGGCGTGTAGCAGATCTTTTGTCATGGGAGTATCGATGACACCGGGATGGATCGAATTGACACGTATGCCACTTTCGGCCAGGTCGACTGCGCAGGATTTGGTCAACATCCGTACGGCGCCTTTGGATCCAATGTAGGCTCCCGCCGAAGCGGCACCAACAATCCCATAGATTGAAGAAATATTGATAATTGATGCTTTTTCGGTCTCTTTCATCAATGGAACCGCGGCTCGGATACCGAGATAAACACCGCGTACATTGACGTTGATCGTCATGTCAAATTCGTCAGGCGAGGTTTCGTGGAGCGGCTTCAGAATGAGAATGCCAGCGTTGTTCACTAGCACATCAAGTCGACCAGCACTTGATTGCACCGTGGAGATGACATTCTTCCAATCTTCTTCAAGCGTCACGTCATGCTGAATGAATTCCGCCTTCCCTCCGGCTCCAATGATACCTTTTACTACGCTTTCACCCGCTTCCGTATCACGGTCGGTTACAAATACATGCGCGCCTTCACGTGCCAGCGTTTCACAATGGGCTTTTCCCATGCCCATGGCGCCACCTGTTACCAGTGCGACTTTTCCGGATACCCGTCCCATAGTTCTCTCCTGAGTGTTCATGAACAAATTTAATTGTTTCCGCCGGGTTTTCTTAATGCCCGACGGAATTCTTTACACCTTCTCGGCAGTGCGGTCGCGGATCAGGGATGTATAACCTTCCTCCTTAACCGCACTAATGGCATTGCGATAATTGCCAATCCCGGCCATGTAGAACATCACCGCATTCTTCTTTCCGGGGATATTTGCGCCGAAGATCCAGCTTTCAGCTTTGGGGAAGAGTGTCATGTCGGCGATTTCACGGCAGGTGCCAACCCAAGCGTCGCGCGCCTCCACGGTTGGCTCCACACTTTGAACCCCCTCTTCTTCCATTGCGCAAATCGTGTCAGCGATCCATTCAACTTGCGTCTCAATGCTGGGGGGCAGGTTAGTGAAGGGGCCATTAGGGCCAAGGATCATGAAGAAGTTAGGGAAGTCTACCTCCATCATGCCGAGGTAACCGAGTGGGCCTTCCTTCCAAGTGTCGCGCATGGTCACGCCTCCGCGTCCGCGGAGGTCCATTTTGACGTAATTGCCGTCGACCGCATCGAAACCAGTGGCAAAGATTACGATGTCAAGCTCATGCTCCTCGCCGCTTTCGAGACGAATGCCGTTCGGAGTGAACTCTGCGATCGGATCGGCCTTCACGTCGGCGAGGGTCACGTTGTCTCGGTTGTAGACCTCGTAATAGTTGTTTCCGCAAAGCGGGCGCTTGGCGTAAAGGTCCTTCGGCGTCAGTTTCTCTGCGACCTTGGGGTCCTTCACGATTTGCTTGATCTTGCCCTTGATGAAGTCAGCGGCCGCATCATTGGCCACTTGGCTGGTCGCAATATCGCAAAAGGTGCCAAACATGAAATAGAAACCACCGCCGCGCTGCCAGGCGGCTTCGAAGACCCGCTCCCGTTCCTCGGGCGAGGCGGTTTCGGCGGGTTCGGCGCTTTCTTCGAAGCCGAAGGCCACAACAGAATTCTTCACTTGATTCCAGATATTATCGTAGTTCGCCTTTTGCTCGGCGATGGTAGCATCGTCTTGCGGGGTGTTCCCAATCGGCACGACATATTGTGCAGAGCGCTGAAAAACAGTCAGGTGTTTTGCAATTGGTGCCGTTGCAGTGATAACCTGAACACCCGTCGAGCCGGTGCCGATAATGCCCACGCGTTTGTTGCTCAAGTCCACTCCCTCGGGCCAGGCACCTGTGTGTAAGATACGGCCTTTGAAATCATCGATGCCCTTGAATTTTGGAACATTCGTTGCGGACAAGAGACCGAGGCCAGTGACAAGGTATTTTGCGGTAACTGTCTCACCACTATCAGTGATCACGTTCCAGAGACCGGTTTTTTCATTATAGTGCGCGCCATCCACTTTGGTGTCGAACTTGTAGCTGCGTCGAAGATCGAGATGATCCGCTACCTCGTTCATGTATTCGAGGATCTCGGGCTGGGTCAGATACCGGGTTTTCCAGCGGCCTTTTCGAAGCAACTCTTTGTCAAAAGAATAGCGATAGACATAGCTTTCCGTGTCTGACAGCGCACCGGGATATCGGTTCCACCACCAGGTGCCGCCAACGTCACTGGCGCTGTCATAGCCCCGGACGTTCAGTCCCTGCTCGTTGCGAAGTTTGTGGACAGCGTAAAGCCCGCCGAAGCCCGCGCCAATGACGACTGCGTCAAAATCCGCTCCGACCGTTTTAGTATTCTCAGTCTGAATGTTCATATCACTCCTCCCAGAGTAAGACCGCTCCGCCCCGCAGATTGCGGGTGAGATGCTAGATGAATGTTTCGTAGGGGTTTGTCTCGCACCGCACCGCAATGCAGTGCGAGTACAGGTCTCAGAGGGCCCGATACCATGCGGCGATGCGACCAAGTTCCTCGTTTGCCTCGGGCGCGCGTCCCGAAAGCGCGGGAAAGACATGCTGCATGCCTTCGACGATAGACAGGGTCACGTTTACGCCCTGTGCCTTGGCCTTTTCGTGCAACCGTTCGGCATCGCTCTTAAGCGTCTCGGCCCCTCCGGCATTGATATAGAGCGGCGGGTAACCGGTGAAATCGTTCTCCAGCGGGTTGGCCAACGGATTAAGCGGATCCGTGCCTTCACCGAGGAACATCCCCGCCATCGCTTCGAGGATCGGTTTGCCGACTAGCGCATCGGTTTCCGCGTTGGTTTCCAGTGTTTCCCCGCGCATCGCCATGTCGAGCCAGGGCGAATAGGCGATGACCGCTCCGGGCAGTGGCAACCCAAGTTCGCGTAACTTCAGCACGCTGGCGATGGCAAGATTGCCGCCAGCACTGTCGCCAGCCGTCAGAATATTTCTTGCCTTGAAACCCTTATCCAGCAGCGCTTTGTATGCGGCTACTGCATCTTCGATCTGCGCCGGAAATGGGTGCTCGGGTGCGCGCCGATAGTGCAGGATCACCGACGTAACCCCAAGCACCTTAGCGAGGTGCCCTGCCATTTTTCGATGACTATCGGCTGAGCCGACGGCAAAGCCGCCACCATGAGTGTAAACAATTACACGCGAGGTATCTGCCCCGGCTGGTAGGGCCCAGATAGCCTCAACTCCTCCGACATGATCGCTTTTGTAGCTAACGTTTTCCGGCTCTAGTGCGGGCTGCCCCCATTCATCGAACATGCTGCGCAGGTTCGCGATCGTCAGGTCTGGGTTCTCGACCATCTGATCGGTCCAATTCTGATAAAGCGCCCGCAGCGTATCGGCTTCTCTACTGATTTCCATGTTTATCCTCCCAAGCATAACATTTGGCAAAGCCACCAACTGACGTCGCCAATCTCGAAGACGTCAAACGGTCAACGGCATACGCCAATTATCTCAGAGTAAGGGCGAAAAATGCGCCATGTATTGAACAATCCTGCTTTGGAAATAGTATGATCGTGCTCAGCCTGTCGTGAGGCAGATATGCCCGTTACTAGGCTCTGTTGATGGCGTGGATACCCCCTCCCGACGGCATCGCAATGTGCCACTATGATGAGCGTTAAAAGCCATCACAGAAGGAAGGAGCATCTATGTCCGAAATTAAAATTATCGGTGTCGACTTGGCAAAGCGCGTTATCCAGTTGCATGGTGCGTACAATGATGGGTCAGTCGCGTTTCGCAAAAAGCTTTCACGAGGCCAGTTTCTCGCGTTCGTGGCACAGCAACCCAAATGCATGATCGCCATGGAGGCGTGGCCACGGCGTATGGCTGGGGCCGCGAATTTGAGAAGCTGGGGTGCGACGTGCGGTTGATACCGCCGGTCTATGTGAAGCCGTTCGTCAAACGCCAGAAGAATGATGCGACCGATGCAGAGGCCATCTTGGAGGCTGCATTGCGTCCAACCATGCGCTTTTTCGCAGTGAAGACGGAAGATCAGCAGGCCCGTGCCATGCTGTTTCGCACGCGGCAGATGTTTGTCGGCCAGCGCCCCCAGATGATCAACGCTTTACGCGGCCACCTCGCCGAACACGGATTGGTCGCGGCCCGCGGGCCTGCCCATCTCAAGCGACTCGCGGACGCAATCGCAGGTGATGACACCGCGCTGCATGCTGAGGTTCGTGACCTCGGCCGGATGTATCTGGGGCAGATTGAGGGGCTGAATACGCGTGTTGCAGAGCTTGACGCGAAGATGCGATGTGCCGCCAAGAAAGCCGACTTGGTGCGCCGAACACAAACCATGCCGGGCGTGGTTCCTGTCACGGCGCTTGCGATCGAGACATTTGCCCGTGACCTGGCCACCTTCCGGCGCGGGTGCGATTTTGCCGCCTGGCTTGGGCTTGTGCCGAAGCAGCACTCGACGGGCGGCAAAGCCCGGCTCGGGAAGACCTCGAAGATGCGACAGCGCGACTCCGGACACTCTTGGTCTCTGGCGCTATGGCTGTCCTCCAGGCTGTCGAGCGGTTTGACACACCGAATAATGGCTGGCTGAAACGCCTACTAACCCGCAAGCCGCGCATGGGTCGCCGCGATTGCGCTGGCCAACAAGATGGCGCGTGGCCTCTGGGCCATCATAATGAAACAAGAGGATTACCGGAATCCGGTGGCGGCGATGGCATAGCGAAGACGGCATGCCACGACGTCCCGGTAAGTTGGGAGTGTGAGGAGGTCACTGAAAAGTAAGGGCAAAGGATCGATCAGATCCGGGTCAGAGAAAGCAGCATTTGTGCAGGAGCCACCGAGCTCGGTTTGTTGATATGCCTCTGGTCCGCGCATCGCCATACCGGCCCGCGGTTACATCAGCGCCGCACACAGAGGCCTGATACATGACCGCACCCGATCACACGCTCGCGCCGTTCAAAAAATCACTTGCACCAATGGGGGCATGCATGCACAAATCCCGTGTCGGACTCATCTTATGAATCCAGCGTGGTAGCTGAGGTGCATGAGCAGACCGACAACCCCGACATACAAGACCATGAACTGGCCCGCTTATAACGAAGCGCTCAAGCGCCGTGGCTCGCTGACGATCTGGTTTGACCCCGAGATGAGCTGGGAGGCCGTGCCGACAGGCAGAAGAGTTACAGCGACGCCGCGACCCAGACCTGTCTTTCGATGAAGGTCCTGTTCGGCATGGCCTTGCGACAGGCGACCGGGTTCGTCGAGAGCCTGTTGCGGCTGATCGGTCTCGACTGGACGGTGCTCGACTTCAGCACCCTGTCCCGGCGCCAGAAGACCCTGGCCGTGAACATCCCGTATCGCGGCTCCAAAGGGCCGTTGCACTTGTTGGTGGACAGCACGGGGATCAAGCTTGAAGGTGAGTGGCATGCCCGCAAGCATGGCGGCCCCAAGCGACGGGTCTGGCGCAAGATCCACCTCGGGATCGACGAGCAAACGTTGGAAGTGCGCGCTGTTCAGATCACCGGGAGCCACATCGGTGACGCTCCAGTGTTACCCAACCTTCTTGAACAGATCCCGGCAGACCAGCAGTGTCACGGCTGACGGTGCGTATGACACACGAAAATGCCAGGACGCGATTGCGGACCGTGGCGTCCACGCCGTTATCCCACCAGGTAAGAACGCAAAGTCTTGGAAGACCATCACCGCCTAAGCCGCGTCGAGACGAAGATGCACTGTGTTAAGTTGCTGGGGCAGCGCCTTATGGCGCGGGACTTTGACCGTCAGGTCGCGAAAACCCTTTCTAAATAACGAGGCACCCTCCAGTCGCAAGGGTCCTCTTTGACAAGCGCGCTAAACAGCGCGGCCAACCGATCCTTGCCGATATTTTTGGCGTGGTGCATCAGGCCTCCCCGCCAGCGGGGAAATCCGTAGCCGTGAATCATTACTAGGTCGATGTCTTGCGGTTTTTCTGCGACGCCTTCGTCAAGGATATCGCAGGCTTCCGCCACCATTGCGAGCAAGAGCCTTTCTACGATTTCGTCAGCTGAGAACTCCCGGCGAGTGAAGTTCATTTCTTCTGAGACACGGAGTATTTCGCTAGCGACCAGCTCCGAAGGTGAGGGTTTGCCGTCCGGCCCATAGTCGTACCATCCGGCGCCCGATTTGCGTCCTAGGCGTTTGTGCTTTTCGACCAGCCGCTCGACCAAGGGCATGTGACCACAGCAGTTCCCTTCTGCAGCGGCCTTGCGACGGATATTCGCGTAGGCGATGTCCAGCCCCGACATGTCCTGTGCAGCATATGGACCCATCGCCATACCGAATCCGCGCATAGCCGCGTCGATCTCGTCGACAATAGCCCCCTTCACCAGAAGGCGATTAGCGGCGTGACGGTAGCTAGACAAAATTCGGTTTCCGATGAAGCCATCGCAAACACCAGACAGTACCGGGATTTTACCAAGCCTGCGCGCCAGCACAAATGCTGCACCTAATGTATCGTCTGACGTTCGGTCGCTCCTGACGACTTCCAGAAGCTTCATAATATGCGCAGGACTGAAGAAATGAATCCCTACAAAGCGTGCTGGGTGCTTCAACCCATCAGAAAGCCGATTTACATCGAGATAGGATGTGTTTGTGGCAATAATCGTCTCGGGCGGCAGAGCACCTTCGAGTTCGGTCAAGATCGCGCTCTTGACCGCAAAATCCTCGAAGGCCGCCTCGATTGCTAGATCGGTTGGTGGCAGAGCGTCATAGCCTGAGACCGTAACCAGCCGGTCCTCAACCGCCTTTCCCGCATCGGGGGACAGAATGCCGCGACTGATACCCTGATCAATCAGCTTTTGCAGGTTTTCTCTGGCCCACTCTGCGGACGAGGCACTGCGTTCGACGACAGTCACCGAGATCCCTGCGGTCGCTAGCGTGTACGCAATAGCTGCTCCCATATTACCACCACCGACCACGATGGCGGTTTCAGCATCTCGGGAAGGTCGGGGGTAGGTGCGCCCCTTGTTGGTTGCGGTACGCTCGGTGAAGAAAACGTGCCTAAGGGCCCGCGCCTGATCCGAGGCACGAAGGTCCAAAAACGCAGCGCGCTCGCTGGCCAGTGCGTCGTGCAGCGGCGTCATCGCGCTGGCCGCGACCAGGTCCACCGCAACATGCGGGGCATTCTGGCCAGGCATACGCCGCGCTACCTGCGCGCGGGCGACTTCCGCTGCGAAGTGGTTTGGCATTGGTGAAGGAAGATTGTCGGGTGCCTGTGCCGCCTCTAGAACAGCGTCATCGAGAGCTATGGCCGCGCCAAGCGGGTCATCGGCTAGCAGCTGGATCAGTCCTATTTTCAGTGCCTGCTCGGCGGAAACAGCCTTCCCGGTGACGATCATGTCAAGCGCAGCTTCAATACCGATAAGTCGCGGCAGTCTTTGGGTTCCCCCTGCGCCAGGCACGATCCCCAAGTTTACCTCTGGCAGGCCCAGTTTGGTAGAAGTTGAGGCGATGCGATAGCAGCAAGCCAGAGCAATCTCTAGTCCCCCACCAAGCGCAGCCCCGTTGATGGCTGCGATAGTCGGAATCGGAAGGTGCGCAAGTTGCAACAGCACGTCATTTAGTTGTGGATCAACAGGCAACTGTCCGAATTCCTTCGCATCCGCGCCCGCGACGAACGTCGTTCCTGCGCCGGTGATAATCAGCCTGGTAGCGCCAGTTTCGAGGACTTGGAAGATACATTGTTGTATTCCAGCCCGAACCTCCGCGTTGATTAGGTTAAGCGGCGAATTGTCTATGGTCAGAATTGCTGCGCCATTTGAGAAGCTTAATTCAACAGGCATGGGCATCCTCACAGCACTGGCGCTCGATTGCGCGAGATAAATTTGGTATTGAGATAGCCTTCGAAGGTTTCTGTCCCGCCTTCAGTCCCATAGCCGCTGTCTCTTACGCCGCCAAACGGAGTCTCGGGCAGAGCCAGGCCGAACTGGTTGATGCTTACCATACCTGCCTGCAAACCCGCAGCTGCTTTATCTGCACGCTCCAACGAATTGGTAAAGACATAGGACGCCAGCCCGAAGGGTAGCCCGTTGGCCCGCGACAGTCCGTCCTCTATTTCACGAAAAGACGAGACGACAGCAATCGGGCCGAAGGGTTCTTCGCGCATCAAGTCGATGTCGTCGTTGGGCGTATCGACGACTGTCGGGGCATAGAAGTTACCATGATTCCCAACCCTTTTGCCTCCCGTCAACACCCGTGCACCGTTTTCGCGGGCATCCTCGACGAGCTTTTCCATCGCATTCACGCGTCCGCGATGACACAATGGCCCCATCTGTGTGCCCTCGGTTAAACCATCGCCCACCTTTACGCTCTCAAATGCTGAAACTAGCTCGGACAGAAATCGGTCGTAGATGCCTTGTTGTACGTAAAACCGGGTTGGGGCGATGCACACCTGGCCTGCATTGCGCAGCTTGTTGCCCGCCAAGGCGCGCGCCGCGGCCGTGGCATCGGCGTCGTCGAACACCAATACGGGCGCGTGACCGCCGAGTTCCATCGTCGCCCGCTTCATGTGGCGGCCAGCCAATTCTGCCAGATGCTTGCCCACCTCGACCGAACCGGTGAAGGTGATCTTGCGCACCTCGGGGCGCGCAATAAGAGTTTCCGAAATGAAGGCCGCATTACCCCAGACAAGGTTCAGACAGCCTTCGGGCAAGCCTGCATCCAGCAGATAGCGCGCAATTGCCATGCAGCCCGCCGGAGCCTCTGCCGGGGCTTTCAAGATCATCGTGCAACCTGACGCAAGCGCCGCCGCGACCTTGCGTACCGCTTGGCTCAGCGGAAAATTCCAAGGCGTGATGGCAAGGCAGACGCCTATCGGTTCGCGCACGACAAGCTGCTGTACCCCCGGGCTGCGCGATGGAATGATGCGCCCATAAATGCGCCGACATTCCTCGGCGTGCCAGTCGACGTGGTCAGCTGAGGCGCGGACCTCAGCCAAGGCCTCAGCCAGCGGCTTGCCTTCATCGAGAGTGATCCAGCCAGCGATCAGTCTGTCATTTTGGCGCAGCAGGTCGGCAAACCGTCGCAAAATTGCACTTCGTTCCATGGGAGAGCTGTTTTTCCATCGGCGAAAAGCTGATTCGGCCGAGTGAACCGCATGGTCCAGATCTGCGGCGCTAGCCTGCGGAATCTGTCCGATAGTTTGCCCGTTTGCAGGGTTTATGACTGCACGATCCTCCGGCGTGGGAGAAGCGATCCAGTCCCGTCCGATGAGGTGCTGGATGGTCGGATAATTCATTTCTTTCATGGCGTTATGCCCTCGCTCAGTTGTGTCATCCGCAGGATCCGGCACGAAGGGGACCAGATGGACGACTTTAGTTTTCCGCATAGCGGAAAAGTTTACCACAGTATTGACGCGGACGTTATCGATCGTTTAGATGTGTTTCAAGACGCATAATTCTTCCCGAGGAGGGATGTCGTGAGACCAAGGAAAGACCGCACCAAGGACGCCGAGAGACAGGACCGCGATTTTGTCACGGCGTTGGCGCGCGGCTTGGAGCTGTTGCGGGCCTTTCGGCGGGAAGGGGAAGCTCTGGGGAATGGTGAGTTGGCCGAGCGCACTGGCCTGAGCAGATCGACGGTCTCAAGGCTGGCCTATACACTGAACAAGCTGGAATACCTCAGCTACGATCCGGATACAGCACGCTATCGACTGGCCCCTCCAGTGCTTTCGCTGGGTTTCTCCTGCCTTGCAGGGATTCCGCTGCGGCAACTCGCAAAGCCCTTTATGCAGGAATTAGCCGATTACACAGGTATGCCGGCGGCCATGGCCAGTCGTGACCGACTATCGATGGTCTATCTAGAGCGGTGCAAGGGCACCAACGCCGTCACGCTGGCGATTGAGGTTGGTGCCCATATTAAACTGGCCACTACCGCGGTTGGTCGCGCCTGCATAGCGGCACACGGCCCGGATGAGCAGGCCAGAATTCTGGCCCTTGTGGAGGAACATGAGGGTGACAACTGGCCGAATGTGCAGCCCGGAATCGAAGCAGCTATCGAAGACTACCAACAGTACGGTTATTGCACGTCCTTCACGGAGTGGAAGCGTGATGTGAACGCAGTAGCAGTGCCCTTCGTGCCGACGGACGGCTCACCCATCATTGCCTTCAACTGCGGCGGTCCTTCGCAAACCCTTACGCGCGATTGGATCGAAAGCGACGTCGCGCACCGCCTTGTCGATCTTGTCCGCCGCGTTGCGGCGGTCGCACCCTGAACAATAGAGAGCATAATGGCCCTTGATACAGATACCCTTTCCCAGTTTCTCGACGCGCTCGACCGCTTCGTGAAAGAGCGACTAATCCCTTACGAGGATCGCGTCGCCGATGAAGATGTGATTCCGCCTATGCTGGTCGATGAAATCCGCACGATGGGCCTTTTCGGCATGTCGATCCCGGAGGATTTCGGCGGGCTTGGCTTGTCGATGATAGAGGAAGTGCAAGCCGCTTTCGTTCTTGGCCAGGCTTCGCCTGCGTTCCGGTCGCTAGTTGGCACAAACAACGGGATCGGCTCGCAGGGAATCATCATCGATGGAACCGACGAGCAGAAGGCGAAGTATCTACCAGCTCTCGCCTCCGGAGATATGATCGCATCCTTCGCCCTAACCGAGCCAGATGCTGGTTCGGATGCTGGCGGTCTGCGCACCACTGCGCGGCGTGATGGAAACGATTTCCTACTGAACGGCACGAAGCGCTACATTACCAATGCGCCGCGTGCCGATCTATTCACGGTTTTTGCCCGGACCAGTCCAGAGGTGAAAGGTTCTGCCGGCGTAAGCGCTTTTCTCGTCGAGGCAGGGACGCCGGGCATAACGCTTGGCCAGCCTGACAGGAAGATGGGGCAGAAGGGTTCGCACACATGCGACGTCATCCTTGACAATGTCCGCGTGCCTGCCTCGAACATCATCGGCGGGCCGGACCGTCTGAACAAGGGCTTCAAAACGGCAATGAAAGTCCTTGATCGGGGCCGACTGCATATTTCTGCCGTCTGTGTGGGCGCCGCCGAACGGCTGATCCGTGACAGCCTATCCTATGCGATTGAACGCAAACAATTCGGTGAACCCATCGCTGAAAAGCAACTGATCCAAGCCATGCTGGCTGACAGTCGCGCCGAGGCCTTCGCAGCGCGTTGCATGATCGAAGAAACAGCACGCCGCAAGGACGCTGGTCAGAACGTGTCGACTGATGCTGCCTGCTGCAAGATGTTTGCCAGTGAGATGGTAGGTCGAGTGGCCGATCGCGCAGTGCAAATCCACGGCGGTGCAGGATACATGGCCGAATATGCGGTCGAGCGCTTCTATCGCGATGTGCGTCTCTTCCGCATCTACGAGGGGACAACCCAGATTCAGCAAATACTGATCGCGCGGAATATGATCCGCACTGCAGCAGCTTAACAGGAGCGAAGACAAACTATGGACTTCAATTTCCTTTCCACCCCGAGGATCGTCTGCGAGAGCGGTGGGCTTGGCCGGATCGGCAGCCTGATGCAAGATTTGTCTTGCACCCGTGCGCTGGTCGTGACGGACCCGGGCATATTGGCCTGTGGTTTTGCGGACGAGGCAGCCGCCTCACTTAGGGCTGCTGGCATCGAGGTTGAGATTTTTCATAAAGTCAAAGCGGACCCCCCGATCGCTGTCGTCGAGGCCGCGGTAGAGGTCGCGCGGGCCTTTGGTGCTGACGGAATCATCGGACTTGGCGGCGGCAGTTCACTGGACACTGCCAAGGTCATCGCAGCGGCGGTAGCCAACGATCAACCGATTACGGACATGATCGGGATCAATCAGGTCACCGATAAACGCTTGCCACTGATTCAGGTGCCAACCACGGCAGGGACCGGATCAGAGGTAACATGGGTGTCCGTGCTGACTTCGGAAAGCCACGAAAAAAAAGCGGTATATGCACCGCAGCTTCTGCCTGACGTTGCCTTGCTAGATGCAAAGCTAACATTGGGAATGCCTCGTCACATCACAGCGGCCACGGCGTTAGACGCAATGGTTCACGCCATTGAGGCAGTAACCAGTCGCACCAGAAAGAATCCCATTTCCGATGGAATGGCGGACAAAGCGCTGGTGCTTCTCGGTCAGAACTTACCAATCGTCATGGAAACGCCTTCGGACCTGTCAGCGCGAGAGGCCATGCTGTTGGGGGCGACACTGGCTGGGATGGCCTTCATTAATGCCAGCGTGGGGGCGATTCATGCCTTGTCATACCCACTGGGAACAGGTTTCAAGGTTCCTCACGGGCACGCAAACGCTCTGGTCGCAGGACCAGTGATGAGGTTCAACATGCCCGTTGCAGAAGCTGAATATGCTCGTCTATCGCGGTTACTACTGCCCTCGCGGCCTTTTAACTCTGATGCGGCTGCGGCCCATGGCCTGATCGACGAGATGGAACGGATGCTAGTCGAAAGCGGACTTGAGTCTCGACTTTCTGGTGTCGGAGTGACCGAGGCAGCCATTCCCGGAATGGCTAATGAGGTCGTGACCGGTATCACGCGATTGCTGGAGACCAACCCGCGCGACATGACAGCCGAAGATGTGTCGCGCCTCTATCAGGAGGCGCTTTGATGGCTGGCTCATTGGACGGGATCAAGGTGGTCGACCTCAGCCGCGTGCTGGGCGGGCCTTACTGCACCCAAATGCTTGCGGATCATGGCGCTGAGGTCATCAAGGTGGAGCCGCCTCTGGGCGACGAGACCCGCAGTTGGGGCCCGCCTTTCAATGATGAACTCAGCGCCTATTTCTCTGGCGCCAACCGCAACAAGCGGTCCATCGCTATCGATCTGCAGCAACCGGAAGGGCGCGACCTGATATTGCGGTTTCTTCAGGATGCAGATGTTTTAGTTCACAATTTTAAGTCTGGTACTCTTGAAAAATGGGGGCTTGGTTATGATGATGTTCTCAGGGCACGTTTTCCTAGACTGGTACTCTGCCACGTGACTGGATTTGGTTCCGATGGCCCACTTGGCGGTTTTCCCGGCTATGACGCCGTGGTACAAGCTATGACGGGCCTCATGAGCATCAACGGCAATCCCTCCGAAGGCCCGACACGCATGGGTACGCCCATCGTGGACATCGGCACCGGTCTGATCGCCTGTAACGCTATTCTCGCCGCACTTTTGGAACGGGGCCGGTCCGGATTGGGCCAAGCCATCGAAGTGCCGCTATATGATTGCGCGATCAGCATGATGCATCCCCAAGCGGCTAATTCCCTCATGTCCGGACAGATACCAATGGCGACCGGCAATGGGCATCCAAATATCGTACCATACGACATGTTCGAAACAAGTAATGGCAAACTCTATCTGGCTATCGGTAACAATGGTCAGTTCGCAAAACTCTGTGACGTGCTTGGCCTACCTGAGGTGCCCTGCGATCCACGATTTGCCGACAATGCCGCGCGTCTTGCGCATCGGTCAGAGATGACAGAGGTCTTGTCAGAGTGCCTGGTGCAACATGACGCCTTCAAACTTGAGCCGGTGCTTTTGAAAGCTGGGATTCCCGCCGGAGTCGTTCGGAATGTGAATGAAGCGTTGGAGCATCCACACACCCGACATCGCGGAATGGTGGTATCAGTTGGCACCTACCGCGGCACCGGCGTGCCAGCACGCTTGTCGCGTACCCCCGGAGCGGTTCGCGCGGCACCGCCTCGCTTCGGGCAGCATAGTAGGCAGTTGCTTAGCGAGGCTGGACTGACAGAAGCTGAAATCGATAGATTGACTCAAGCGGATATCGTTCGAGAAGAACCGCGGATGCGCGAGACGACCTAAGCCGAAATTTCAGCTCAAGCGGACGATCGTGAAAAAGTTCAGGGAGGCCAAGATGGAAAGATTGCTCATATCACCGGACCGGATACCCGAATGGATTCCCGGCACGACTACGTTGGACAGTTCCGGGTGCAACTGGAACGGCATTACCCTGAAGGGCTATCGTTATGAGCGACAAGACGCGGCAATTCCCCCCATGCGCGACTATATGATTGTTGCATATGATGGCGCGCCAACCACTATGCGCCGCACGAGTGGCGGCCCATGGCAAAGCGCGCGCGTAGAGAAAGGTAGGATTTCCTTGCTCACGCGTGCAGAGGAATCCACTTGGAGTTGGTCCGAGCCTATCACGGTTAGACACGTCTATCTCAATCACAGCGAACTCGAAAACACGGCCCTTTCGGTCTTTGATCGTGACCCGAAGTCCATTGAGATCAATGATTGGCTATCTGCGAAGGACCCCTGTATCCTGAACTGCATCCAATTGCTAGAGAATGAGCTAAAGAACGGTGGAATCGGCCAGAGATTGATCATCGACGCCCTGCGCAGCCAGATCGCCGTTCACCTTCTGCGTCAGTACGCCAAGGTCTCTTTGACCAGCGACGCAAACTCGAACTTCAGCCCTGCTCAAAGGCAGAGAATCATCGATCTCGTTGAAAGCTGCTTAGGTGAAAACCTCAGTCTGGAAGACATGGCCGCATCTATCGGTTTCAGCCAGTTTCACTTTTCGCGTCAGTTCAAGGCGGAGTTTGGGTTGGCACCGTATGCATATGTTTTGCGCAAGCGAATATCGAAGGCCCAGGAGATGCTGAGAAAGGGTAATGCCCCCCTGAAAGTGGTCGCGCTTGACTGCGGTTTTGCAGATCAGAGTCATTTTAGTCGAACTTTTCGAAAAATGACAGGCGCGACCCCCGCCGAATTCCGGCGCATGGCATAATGACCGGAAAACTATTCCTTCCTATCGCTGTCACGCACCAGAGACAAAGAAATGTTGAGCCCGTAACGCTGCAATGAATGTACCAGAAACAGAATTTAAACCACGATTTGCCTTCGAACGCAGGATTTTCTTTGGCGACTGTGACCAGCTGGGAATCGCCTTTACTGGCCGGATTACGAATTTCGCGCTGGAAGCGATCGAGACTTTCTGGGACGATTTGCTTTCAGGCCGGGGCTGGCTTTTTCTACTCACGGAAAGAAACACGGCCATGCCTTTTGTCTCTATGGACCTACAATTCCATGCGCCGGTGAAAGCAGGCGCGAACCTAGCATGCGAGGTCTATGTGGTCCATGTCGGGGAAAGTTCAGTTGGTCTAAAAGTTGTCGGCCGTCAGCATGACTTGATTTGCTTCGAATGCGAAACGAAGTCAGTTTTCCGAGATGCTTCAACATTTGGTAAAGTCAAAATTGAAAGCTCAATTCGGCAGATTTTGCTCGCGGAAGTGGGTTCGGAAAATCAAACAGTGAGCTAGGCCTGTAGGCTTTGGAGACAGCAAAGCCTGTGCAAAACGATCTCATGTAAGGGAACACAAGAAAAAGCCAGAGAAAGGGAAGCCCGGGTGCCGGGCTTGAAAGGATAGAGAGAGGCTCTTCCGGGTCCGGCGTGACAAGGACCCTGACCATGGCCAAGACCACAACCCGCCCGAAACCCGCCACTGCGAAGAAAACCGAAGCCACTGAGTTGTCCGTGCCTGGCGGCGGGACCGACATCCGGATGATCCCGCTCGACCAGTTGGAGCCGAGCCCGCTCAACGTTCGAAAAGTTGCGGCCAGCGCCAGCGACGATGCTGAGCTCCTCGTCAGTATCCGCGAGACCGGAATTAAACAGAATCTGGTGGTTCATGCGCTGTCAGAGACACGTTTTGCAGTCGATGCCGGCGGTCGTCGCCTCAAGGCGCTGAAGCAGCTCGCTGAGGACAGCGTCATCCCCGCCGATCACCCCGTGCCCTGCCTCGTCGATGATAAGCGCAACGCCATCCTTACTTCTGCAACTGAAAACCTCCAGCGCGCGGCGATGCACCCCGCCGACCAGTTCGAGGCTTTTGAGGCGATGATCGCCGAGGGCCGCAGCGAAGACGAGATCGCGCTCAAATTCGGCGTCTCCGTCGACCTGGTGCGCCGCCGCCTCAAACTCGCCCGTGTCGCGCCCGAGATCATCGAGCAGTTCCGCGCGGGTGATCTGACCCTTGAATGCGTGATGGCTTTCACACTGACCGACGACCATGATCGCCAGCTGGCGGTCTGGAACGCAGTGAAGGGCGGCTATCACATCCATCCGCAAAGCATCAAACGCCATCTTACCGAGACCGCCCATTCGGCGAACTCGGCCATCGGGCGCTTTGTCGGCATTGAGGCCTATGAGGCGGCGGGTGGTGTTCTGCTGCGCGATCTCTTCGACGACCGCGCCAGCGCCCATATGGAGAACCCCGAACTCCTAGAGCGTCTCGCCATCGAAAAGCTGCAGGCTGCGGCGAAAACCTTCGAGGGAACGTGGAAATGGGTCGAGGTGCATCTCTCGGTGGATTACGGCGCGTTTCGCAGCTTCGGGCGGGTCTATCCGCAGGACATCGACCCCGATCCGGACCTGCTCACCGAAGAAGAACGTCTCATTGCGCGCGAGGAAGAACTGGCGGCGAAGAATGACGGCGAGGACTGGACGGACGCGGAGACGGAAGAATATTATGCCATCGAGCCGCGCCTGCGCGAGATCGAGGCCCTGCAACGCGAACGGCAGCCTTACGCGGACGAAGATCGTGCCATCGCGGGCGTGGTTCTGACCATCGGTCATGACGGCGCGCTGCGTGTCGAGAAAGGCCTCGTGCGGCCAGAAGATATCCCCGCTGCGGTCGTCCCGAGCGAAAATAGTGCTGACGCGGGTGATGCCCCGTCTCCTGTCCGCCCGAACGTGACGCCGCCAACCTCCTCGACACCGGTGCCCACCTCCGACCCGGCCGCGACCTTGCGCAAGGCGAACGGGATTTCGGCGAGCCTCGCCGACGATCTGCGCGCGACGCGTCAGCATATCCTTCGGGCGCATCTGGCGGCGGATTTCGAGGTGGCGTTCGATGCGATGCTCTACGCGCTCTGCGAGCAGGCTCTGGGGCGGTCCTACAACAACGAGGCGCTCGATATCTCGATCCGGCCCTTCCAGGCGCAGAACCGCGAGGTGCTGCATTCGGATACTGTTGCCCAGAAGATGCTCGAGGCGCTGGAGCAGGGCCTCGCCACCAACTGGATTACGCTGGAGAAGCCCGAAAACTTCCGGGCGATGTCGGCGCTGCCCATTGCCGCCAAGCAGGCGCTTTTCGCCTGGGCGACGGGTCTGGCAGTCAAGCCGCAGCTTTCCTCCGACAATCGCCCCTCCCCGATCATCGAGGAGATCGGCGCGCGTCTTGACGTCGATGTGGCGGCCTGCTGGCGCCCGACTGCTCAGAATTACTGGGGTCGGGTCAACAAGGGGCATGCGGTCGCTACCGCGCGCAAGCTCATTGGCGACGATTACGCCGAAGATCGCAATCGCGAGCGTAAGGGCGATATCGCGGCCGCGATGGAGCGGGCCTTCGCGGAAACGGCCGGCGAGACGGAAGGGTTCGACGCCGCAACGGTTGTCAGGACGACGCGCTGGCTGCCCGACGGGATGGTGTTTGCCGGTGCGGCGGAGGCTGTTGCCGACATGGCAGGCGAAGCGCCGGAGACCGAGGAGGGGGATGTGTCCGCCGAAGATTCTCTGAGCGACGCCGAGAGCGATGAACCGTCGTCCTTGCCCGCCTTCCTCAGCGAGGATGCGGCTTGACGAGCCGCACGCTGACCTGATCACGACATGAGCCTTGGGCCGTCCTCACATCGAGGGCGGCCCTTTCCGGCTGACGGGTTACCAACAGCCGATATCGGATCGGCGGGCCCGTCCCGGAGATATCCCATGACCACCACACTTGACCTCGATCCCGTTAAGGAAGCCGCACTCGTCGCTTCGCAGAATGACGCCTTTCGTCGCTCTATCCTTGGCAATATCCTCGTCACCGATGCCCCGCAGGGCCAGTTCGTGATGACCCGTGGCGTTGCAGCGCTTGGGCCCGATGCCCAGCTTGCTCTCACCCGCAGCGTGGCTTCATTTGACGCGTTCAACGCTGACAGCGACCCGCAAGGATGGCACGAGATGGGCGTCATCGACCTCGACGGCACGAAGGTCTGGTTCAAGATCGACCTGTACGACGTCGACTACACCTATGGCTCGCCTGAGCCCTCCGATCCTGATCAGACGCGCCGGGTCCTGACCCTGCTTCTGCCGTCGGAATACTGACGCCCCTTTTTCACCGACATCGCCACGGATCGCCCTTGCACAAAGGGCGGTCCTTTCGGGCTGGCGGGTTCCAAGGGGCGCGATGATCGTGTCCGGCCTGCCGCAGGAGACCAGAGATGGCCAAGACACTCGACTACCAGATCACCCTCTATCCCGCACATCGCGATGGCGCCTTCGTCGTCACCCAGTTCCAGATGCTGGCGAACTACCCCGAAAAGCGCATCGAGGCCGCGGGCATGGATGATCTGATCGACCAAGTGACGCAGTTCGCGATGGAGCACGGCGAGAGCTGCAGCGCCTCGGTGCGCTGCCTCGCTCCGCGCAAACCGCCGGGGTTCAAGCGCGCGACCGAGAATTTGTATTTCAACCTGGTTGACCGGACGGCTGAGAAACGCGGCGACGCTGCGGCCTGAAGCCCCCCAAAGGAAACCTCCGGGGCGCGGCCTGCAAGACGGTCGCCCTCACCCTCCCTCAATTCCAAAGGACCGAAGATATGACACAAGCAAATGATTTCTACGCGCAGATGCTCGAAGCCCAGAGACGGGCAGCCGAACAGCGGGTCGAGACCCGCGCGGCGCTTCTCACCGAACTGCGCGGCCTCGGCGTGACCGGCCTCGACGTGCAATATGAAGGCTATGGCGATTCCGGCAATGTCGAGGAGGTCGTCGTGACGCCTGACACGATTACCCTGACAGAAGAGCTGCGGCGACGGGTCGAAGATTTCGGCTGGGACTTTGCCTATGCGCTGAGCCCTGGCTTCGAAAACAACGAGGGCGGCTATGGCGAATTGACCTGGGCGCTCGAGACGGACAAGATCGATGTCAGCCACTCGAACCGCTTCATCGAGACCGACACCACAGAACATGAGGGGCTCTGACATGGCACATCCTCTCCACCACGCCGAAAGCTCGGCCCGTAGATTTGGCGGTGTTCCAGATGATTACCAACATGTGCATGACTGGTTTGACTCATCTAAAGAGCACCTAGGTCTCTTTGTTCACAGAGCCCAAAAACATCATACGGTCGGGATTTATGATGCCGAGCGGGTGTTCGGTCGCAGCCTGATCAACAGCGCGGGCCGGGTCGTTCCGATCCGCTGGATCGGCGAGCAGCATGTGCGCGAAGACTGCCAGGGGCGTATCCCGTCACTGGCTGACTGGCTCGGACGCATACAACCCGAACCGTGGATGGCCAATGGCCGGATCGACAACGACCCGACGCAGATCGGCAGCGATCCGCGTGCGGCCTGGGTCCAGGCGGTTGCGGGTCACCAGACCATTCTTGGCTTTGAGGATTGGCTTCTCAAGGTCTCTGTCGAGCACGTCCAGCATCGCCAGAATCGCGCCGCCGCCTGATCCGCCGGGCGGCAAACTCACCAACCATCTGATCCCATCCAGATCGACCCGCCTGCGCCACAACCGGCTTGGCGGGTCGATTGCGTTTCGAGAAAGGACATGGACATGCAAGATCCCGTCTACGAGGAGGTCCACCAGGGCCACACGATCAAGATCTACCACGACCCCGACGCTGAGGACCCACGAGAGTGGTGCAACCTCGGTACGCTGATCTGCTGGCACCGCCGCTATCGGCTGGGTGACAGCCATCAGTACGACAGCCCTGAGGCGTTCCTGCGCGATCTTGCGGGCGTCTCGGATCAGAGCGATCTCTCGATGGATCGTCTGCGGGACCGCGCCGAGCGGAAGGCAATCATTCTGCCTGTGTTTCTCTATGACCATTCCGGTCTCGCGATGAACACCGTCGGGTTCCACTGCCCGTGGGATTCTGGGCAGGTCGGTTACGTCTACGTGACGCTCGAAGCGGTCCGAAAGGAATTCGGTGTAAAACGCGTGACCAAGGCCCTGCGCGAACAGGCTGTAGACATCTTACGTGGTGAGACCGCCGACTACGATTCTTACCTTGGTGGGCGTGTCTATGGTTACATCGTCGAACAGGGTGGCGAGGAGATCGACGCTTGCTGGGGGTTTGTTGGCGCCTATGAGACGCATTGTTTGCCGGAGGCGCGGAATGCCGTTCCTCGGTCCGATCCCCATGCGCCACCCGCGACCGGTGCATTGACCGCATATCCATAGAATAACTCGCCGCCACACACCGGAACTATGGGCAGCACCCGATCGCGGACATGCATTGCTGCATTGCAGAAAAGTCATAGCCCGCCCATTGTGCGACTGCAGCATTGCTCCTATGTTCGCTCTTGTGATCGGTTCTCTCCTCCTCCCTGAGCCGATCCGGAATAATCGGCGGCATCCACCTCCTCCCGGATGTCGCCTTTTTATTTGCAGATCCCCATTCTGAGCTCTTGCGATTTCTCCTCGTTGACCATTCGGTCCCCGAGCTTGCTGTGTGTCGGGTCCGTTTCGCTGGAGGTGCCCAAAATGCAGGCACGGCCGTGTCCCAGCAGCCTGGCATGGGTTTGCGCGACAACGCCCACAGCGTCATCCCCAGATTTTGTGGATAAGTTTTCGCTGCCAAGACTTCAGTTTTCGAGGCCATGAAAGAGTGAGAGACAGGGCGGGAGGGGTGACCCCTCCCGGGTGAGAGAGTGCACGCGGGGCTCGGGGCCAACCCTCAACCCCGGAGATTGCCGATGAACGCTCACCCCCATTCCGTCCAACTTGCAACCGAGCCCGAAGCCCCTGCCCTGCCGGATGCCCCACGCTTCGCCCAAAACCTGATGCAGGCTGCGAAAATCCTCGTCCCCGTTTTCGAGGCAGGCAGGTCCATCGACGCCGCCGCACTTCGCGCCGCGATGGAAGATGCTTGCGGTGCCAGTGACACAAGTGGTGCCTGGGTCTGGAAAGACGCCTATGAGGCGGCCGAGGTCGCCCAAATCCTTATACTCTCGCGCTACGGCGCGCTGATGCAGCGTCAGGCACTGTCGCCGCAGGCCTTCCTCACCATGATCGAACGTTTCACGGCTCTGGCCCCGTCTCACACGCGCCGCTCCGAAGACAGTATCCGTCTGCAACAGTTTTCCACGCCTTTGCCCCTCGCGGCCATCGTCGCGCAGGCCGCCGGGTTTCGGGACGACGACCTGATGCTCGAGCCGTCGACGGGCACGGGCATGCTGGCCATCTTTGCAAAGATCGCTGGTGCACGGTTGGCGCTGAATGAACTTGCCGACACGCGCCGCGCCCTACTGGGGCAGTTGTTCCCCGATGCCGCCGTATCTGACCACGATGCTGCCTCGATCGACGATCGTCTTGATCGCTCGATCACGCCCTCGGTCGTGGTGATGAACCCGCCGTTTTCCGCTGCCAACCATGTCGAGGGCCGGTTTAGGCAAGCGACCAGTCAGCATGTGCTTTCCGCCCTGGCACGCCTCGCGCCTGGTGGGCGGCTTGTCGTCATCACCGGCGAAAGCTTCCGTCCCTCTTTGAAATCCTTCCAGTCGACATTTCAGCGGATCGGCCAGAGCGCCGATGTCGTGTTTTCGGCCCCCATCGACGGCAAGGTCTTCGCACGGCATGGCACCACGATCGACACGCGGTTGACGGTAATCGATAAGCGCGCGGCTGGTGCTGAAGAGACCGCACCGGCTGATATTGACGCCGCCTATCATCCGATCTGCGCGACCACGAGTGATCTTCTCTCCGTAGTACTCGCCCATTGCCCGGAACGCCGCAGCCCCCCGCCCTGCCCCACCACATCGGCCCTTTCGGTCCCGTCTCAGCCGACCCGCACCAACCTCCACGCCCTGCGCAACGCAGCACGCAAAGAAACCCGTGCGCTCGCCGAGGAACGCGCGAAGCATCCGTTCGACGACATCGAGACGGCCCCGCTCGACTACTTGCCAAAAGCCTGGAGCGAACCCTATGGCACGTTGCAGGACACGGTCTACGAGGTCTATGACCTGCAGGCGATCCGGATCGACGGCGCGGCGGAGCATCCGACAGCACTTGTGCAATCCGCCGCCATGGCCTCGGTGCCGCCGCCCGTGCCGAGCTACCGCCCCGTTCTGCCGAAGACCCTCGTTCGAGACGGTCTCCTCTCTGCGCCGCAGCTCGAAAGCGTGATCTACGCGGGCAATGCACACGAGACGCATCTCAAAGGCTTGTTCAAGCGTGGCGAGATCGAAGGCCAACTGATTGCAGCGGCTGAGGGTGACGAAGGCGCCTTCCGCCTGCGCAAGGGCTGGTTCCTCGGTGATGGCACTGGATGCGGTAAAGGGCGACAGGTCGCGGGTATCATTCTCGACAACTGGCTGCAGGGGCGTCGCAGGGCGGTCTGGGTCTCAAAAAGCGACAAGCTCATCGAGGATGCGCGACGCGACTGGATGGCGCTCGGCGGGCGTGAAAGCGATATCGTGCCGCTCTCAAAATTCCGCCAAGGCAGCGACATACGCCTGCCCGAGGGCATCCTCTTCGTTACCTACGCCACGCTGCGCTCGGCTGAACGTGAGGGCAAGGCTGCCCGCCTCGAGCAAGTGACCTCCTGGCTCGGCGAGGGGTTCGACGGGGTCATCGCTTTTGATGAAAGCCACGCCATGGCCAATGCCGCCGGCGAAAAGTCCGACCGCGGCGACAAAAAGGCCTCTCAACAAGGCCTTGCGGGCCTCGCGCTGCAAAACGCCGTGCCCGACGCCCGCGTACTCTATGTCTCGGCCACCGGGGCGACGGTCGTTGGCAATCTTGCCTATGCTTCGCGCCTCGGTCTCTGGGGCACGGGAGATTTCCCCTTCGTGACGCGGGCAGAATTTGTCGCCGCGATGGAGGCCGGGGGCATCGCCGCCATGGAGATGATCTCGCGCGACCTGAAGGCGCTTGGGCTCTATCTCGCGCGGTCCCTCTCCTATGCCGGGGTCGAATACGAGATGCTGGTCCATGAGCTGACGCCCGCCCAGGTCGCGATCTACGACAGCTACGCTGATGCCTACCAGATCATCCACACCAACCTTGAGGCTGCCCTACAAGCCTCTGGCATTTCGTCTGATACCGGCACCTTGAACCCCCAGGCGAAATCCGCCGCGCGCTCGGCGTTTGAGAGCAACAAGCAGCGCTTCTTCAACCACCTCATCACCGCCATGAAATGCCCCTCTCTGATCCGTTCGATCGAGGCAGACCTGGCGGCCGGTCATTCGGCGGTGATCCAGGTGGTGTCGACCAGCGAGGCGGTGATGGAACGGCGTCTCGAAGAGATCCCGCCTTCGGAGTGGGATGATCTGCAGGTCGATTTTACGCCGCGCGAGAACATCATGGACTACCTGATGCATTCCTTCCCGACGCGGCTCTTCGAGCCTTACACCGACGAGAGCGGGGATCTGCGCTCGCGCCCGGCCGTCGATGGCGATGGCAATCACATCATTTGCCGCGAGGCGGAGCGGCGGCGGGACGAGCTTGTCGAGCATCTCGGTGCCCTCGCCCCAGTACAGGGTGCCCTCGACCAGATCCTTTGGCATTTCGGAGGGGAGGCTGTGGCCGAGGTCACGGGGCGCAAACGGCGCATCGTGAAGACGCGGGAGGGGCGGCTCAGGGTCGAGAAGCGTCCCGCTTCCTCCAACCTCGGAGAAACCCAGGCCTTCATGGATGATGCCAAGCGCATCCTGATCTTCTCCGATGCCGGTGGCACCGGGCGCAGCTATCATGCCGATCTCGGGGCCAAGAACCAGCGCCTGCGGGTGCATTACCTCCTTGAGCCCGGCTGGAAGGCCGACAATGCGATCCAGGGGCTCGGGCGCACCAACCGCACCAATCAGGCGCTGCCGCCGCTGTTTCGACCCGTCGCAACAGACGTGAAGGGTGAGAAACGGTTCCTCTCCACCATCGCGCGCCGCCTCGACACGCTCGGGGCGATCACCAAGGGGCAGCGCGAAACCGGCGGCCAGAACATGTTCCGCGCCGAGGACAATCTTGAGAGCCCCTACGCACGCGCGGCGCTGCGACAGTTCTTCTACAAGCTGCGGGCGGGCAAGATCGACGCCTGCTCATATGCCAGGTTCCAGGAGATGACCGGGCTGACACTCGATGAGGCGGATGGCACGATGAAAGAGAATCTGCCGCCTATCCAGCAGTTCCTGAACCGCTGTCTGGCACTGCGGATCGACATGCAGGACGCGATCTTCGAGGCTTTCGGCGGGTTACTTTCGGCCATCATCGAGGACGCACGGCAGGCTGGCACGCTGGACGTCGGGCTAGAGACCCTGCGCGCCGAAAAATTCGAGATCGTCGACCGCAAGGTGATCTTCGAACATGAGGCGACGGGGGCGACGGCCACCGCCCTGACCGTTGAGCGTACGGATCGAAACGATCCGCTCACCCTGTCCCGCGTGAAAGCCATCTGCGCTGATAACAAAGGCGCGACGCTCTATTGGAACAAGACCTCCAAACGCGCGGCCCTGATGGTGAAGGCGCCGGCCTTCATGGATGAGGATGGCGTACCGATCCTGCGGGTGAAACTGCTACGGCCCATGGCGACCGAGATCCTCGCCCTCACCGAGTTCTCGAAATCGCACTGGGAAGAGATAGACGATGCGATGTTCGAACAGCTCTGGCAGGCTGAGGTCGACGCGGTGCCGCAGTTCACCACATCGAAGATCACGCTGATCTGCGGCCTCCTCCTGCCGATCTGGGACCGGCTTCCTGCCGACAACATGCGCATTTACCGCCTGCAGGCCGAGGACGGGGAGCGCGCTATCGGCCGTCTCGTCAGTCAGGAGCAGCTCCTGAATGTCTATTCACGCCTTGGTCTCGATTGTCAGATCGAGATGTCGCCGCAGGAAGTGCTCAGCGCGGTGATGGAAGCCAGGACGACCCTGAACCTCCTCGGCGGCTACCAGTTGCGCCGGTCGTTGGTCATGGGACAGCCGAGACTTGAGCTGATCGGCGCGTCGGGCGCGGCCCTGCCCCGTCTGAAAGCGATGGGTTGTTTTGCCGAGGTGATCCAGTGGAAGACTCGGGTGTTCATCCCAGTGGATGGCACTGACGTGCTGGCGCGGGTTCTGGCTGAGCACCCGGTGGGTGCCAGCGCAGCGGATGTCGCCGCATGAGCGCGCGGCGCAGCATCGCAGACCTCTCGGCCGCTCTGGCAGACCGTGCCGAGAGTTTCTGCCGCCAGTATTTCCCCGAGGGTCGTAAGCAGGGCAATTATTGGCAGGTCGGCGACACGTCCGGTGCAAAGGGCCAAAGCCTCGCCATCCGTCTGCAAGCTCAAGGTGAGCGCAAGGCCGGATCCTGGCAAGATTTCGCGACGGGTGAATATGGCGATCTCATCGACCTGCTGCAGGAACGGCTTGGGTCGGTCACGCTCAAGGAGACGCTGAGGGAGGCCCGGTCCTTTCTCGGCGAGGCCCCCTGCCCTGCCGCACCTCGAGACACCCAAAGGGCTGAGCGCCCTGATGCAGCCTCCGCCAAACGCATCGCGCGGGCGCGGAAGCTCTTTGCCGCTGGCAAGCCGGTGCTTGGCACCCCGGCCGCCACCTATCTGCAGGGGCGCGGCATCACACGGCTTGGACCTGCCCTGCGCTATCACCCTCGAGTCTTCCTGCGGCAGGGCGAGGACGATCCCGATCAGCCGCGAAGGGCCCCTGCCCTGCTCGCAAAGATCACCGACAAACGGGGCCAGATCACCGGATGCGCGCGGGTCTATCTCGACCCGTCTACCGACGGGTTGGCCACGATCGAGAGACCCAAACGGATCCTTGGGCAGCTGCACGGCCATGCCATCCGCTTCTGGGCCGGCGCGGGTCGCTCGGATCTCATCGTCGGCGAAGGGCTCGAAAACACCCTCTCAATCGGAACGGCTCTCCCGGAGTTCGACCTCGCCTCCTGTCTCACCGCCACCCATCTCGGCCTCTTCATTCCATCGCCGGGGATTCAGCGCATCTGGATCGCGCGGGACAATGACGATGCCGGACGCAATGCATCCATAAGATTGCGTAACCAACTGGAATATCGAGGAATTTCCTGCGGTTATCTCGTCCCTGAACTGGGCGATTTCAACGATGATCTGCGGACATTTGGCAGAGATGCGCTGCGCCGGTCTCTGTTAGGGGCCATGAAGGCAAACGGTCTGGAGATCGAGGACGGATGAGCGCCAGTCTCCCCGGTGATGCCGGACAGGGCAAAGGTTCCGCGGGTTCGATCTGATCCCGTTTGGATAAGGGGAGCGATGGACCGGCGGGTCGGGGCAGAGTGCCCCTCGCCCGGGCAGCAATGCCCCCCGAACCAGAAAATTCCCCTGCCCCTTCGGGCCATTCCTCGCGGGAGCAATTTTCCGGCCTTGGGCGCATTCTCCGCTGCGCTCCGATCCTGACGGATGCGGCCCGGTCGCCGCCGGTCCTGATATCGCCCCATCCAAATCGGGTCAGATCAAACAGAGGAACCAGACAATGCCCCATCAGACAGACATCCAAGAGGAGACCGGCGTGACCTCCGGCATCCTCGACCACCTGGCACTTCACGGCGCAACACCGGGACCCGGCGAGACCGATCACCGCCCCCTGCCCCAGCCCGACGAAGTCGAACTCGCCATGGCGACCCTCTTTGACACCACCATCGGCCTCCTCACTGGCAGCCAGTTGGAAGACAATCTCGAAGAGATGCTCTGGTCCCTCACCTCGATCTTCCATCGTCGGCTCACCCATATCCAGAAGCTTCTCGACGACAACGAATTCGAGGTCAGGGAAAGCTTGGGGCTACAGGACGGCTCCGAGGTCGCCTCGGTCGAACTCGAGCGCCTCCAGATGATCGGGCTCAAGCTCTGGGACCATCGCGACGCCTTCGAGCAGATGCGCGATCTGGCCGTAGACCACTTCTCGGCCGCCACCGGTTCGCCCTGGCTCCCCCGCACCGGATCCAAGGTCTCACATCGCGGCCTCACCTCCGCCGTGGTGGACAGCCGGGCCTATCTCTCGGCCAAGCGTCGCAAGGAGACCGAGGTGCACTGCCCCGAAGGCACGCGGATCGCTTTCTCAGGCGGGGACTATCAGGCTTACGATCTGATCTGGTCCGTCCTCGATGCCACCCATGCGAAATACCCCGACATGGTGCTGCTGCATGGTGGCACGCCCAAAGGCGCCGAGATGATCGCGGCCCGCTGGGCAGATACCCGTGGGATCACCCAGGTGGTCTTCAAGCCCGACTGGAAGAGCCACGGCAAGGCCGCCCCCTTCAAGCGCAACGACAAGATGCTCGAAACCATGCCACAGGGTCTGATTGCCACGCCCGGTTCGGGCATCACCGAGAACATCGTCGACAAGGCCCGCAAGCTCGGAATCCGCATCAAGAGGATCGGGGCTTAGGCCCCGGTTCACGCCCCGCGCAAGAGGTCCTGTACGACGGAAGGCTTCTTGGCGATCAATGCCAGCAGAACCTGTGCTGGGCCTGTCGGGTGCCGGCGCCCGTGTTCCCAGTTCAGGAGCGTACCTTTCGCGACGCCAATGCTCTTCGCAAACTCGGCCTGGGACAGGCCCGTCCGTTGCCGGACTTCGGCGACATCGACCTCCGCCACGGAAACTTCATGCACTTTGGCGTCGGCCAAATCGCCATTCGCGAAGGCCAGAGCCTCTTCGAGGCCCTTGGATACGGTTTCAAATGCACTCATGTTGCGTCTCCATATTTCGCGACAAGCGCCTTGCTCATCTCTACCGCAGCAGCTTGTTCGGTCTTTGACAGGTTGGCTTTCTCATTCTTGGCAAAGACCGTAATCAGAAAGATCGGCATATGGGTCCCGCCAAAGACATACACCGTCCTGAAGCCGCCACTCTTGCCGCTCCCCTCTCTCGGGATGCGGACTTTGCGTAATCCGCCGCCAAGAGAGACGCCCGCTTCCGGATTGGCGGCAATGAAGTTGATCGCCGCCTCACGCTCCTGGTCCGACATGATTGCCTTGGCGCGCCTTTGGAATTCGGGCAGTTCGACCACTGTCTGCAATCGCGTCATCTCTTGTCCCATATAGGTTTCGGCGGTGTATGTGTCAATGACGTATAGCATGAGCACTGGAAGGACAAGTCGCCGACGCTTGCCGGAGCTAGAGAGGATGTCCCGTCCGTTGGTAGCGGCGGCCCTTGGTCAAATGTCCTGTCGCATTTTCTGACCTAACCAACCAGCCGGGCTGTCATCTAGGGCTATTGGGTGGTTGCTGTGTCTCGTGGCGACCCGGTCTTTCGTTCCACGCTCTGATCGCGCCGAGCACTCCTCCGCATCGTGGGCGCTTCAGCGAAGACTATCGGCACGTTAGTGATCCTGGGGATGCGACTTTGACGTCTGGACTATGTCTCATCTTCGGTGAATTTGGAAGGAGTCAAGACACTCGTGGCATCTCCCTCGGCCGTTCACCCAGTTTCCTTCGTGGCCAGGGCACTTCTCCCGATGTGTTGCTTTGCATGACACGCTGGTCGCAGCTGTCGTCCCGTCCACAAAGGTTGTCGCCGATCTTTTTCCCCTGACCCACCAAAGAACAGGGGTGGGCCATTCCTCGCGCAGCAAAAAGACCGGCGCCTGCCCCTCTCCGCTGCGCTTCGCCTTCGGAGTGGTCGGGCCTTGGCCAGCTGCATGACCGCACGTCGTGCTGCAACGCAAACAAGGAGAAGAGCAATGACCACGAACTGCATCAAATTCACCAGCGCCGACATCGAAACCGCCAAGGGCGTCGGCTCCATCTCGACC
>NZ_JAPWGV010000025.1:0-93436 GCF_027213915.1 Sulfitobacter sp. G21635-S1 | reverse complement strand
GGCCCGGGCTGACACCCGGGCCAAGGCTTGTGGCTGGCGTCGTGGAAGAACGATTTCGTTGTTTCGGGGGGGGGGCGGGTGCAGGAATGTGCTTTTTCAGCAGCCTCAGGCCCGCCAGAGATGGCGGGCCTTTTCATGTCCGGTGCCGGGTCTCGTCCGGGGTCAGGCGGTTTCAACGCAGTGACGCCGGAACGCCCGTTTCAGCATGTCCAGCTCTGCCCGCAGCAGATCCATTTCAGCCCGAATGTCGTCGCCCAGGATTTCACCGGCCATCACCGTGATATGACCCAGCTCTGTTTGGGTTGCGGCGTCCTGGATCAACAGGGTCTGCACCCCGTCCGCTATCGCCTCTGGCGGGATGATGACGGACAGCAGCCAATGGTCCGCCTTCTCGTTGTGCACCAGTTCCACCCCTTCGACAGGTTGATTCTGATGGGTGACCTTGATTTTCGGCATGTCATCGCCCGCACCGGTGATCACCCCCTGCCAGACCCCTTGCTTCATCTTCGTCTTGGTCAGTTCCAACGTGGACATCGCTATCCTCCTTACAAATGGGCGCGGGGGCGGCGCGAGAAGGTGAGGTCACGCAGGATCACCTGGTTCATCTGCGGCCCTTCAAAGATGACGTCGATCCAGGCCCGGTCCACCCGCTTTTCATTCAGGTTGGAATAGGCCAGGTCGAATTCGACGCGGTGGTTTTCCTCGTCCAGCGGCAATTCGCGAACGATCTGTTCGGTGTTCGGCCCGTGGCGGATGTTGAGCCGCGCAAAGATCTCCAGCGGTTTCTCAAGCTCCACGATGGCATCCATGCGCAGCAGGTGGGTTCGCTTCAGGCCAGTCACCCCCGCCTCCGGCAGGTCGATGACCAGCGACAGGAAGGAACCATCGAATTTGAAAACATCCAGCCGCAACCCATAGGGAGCCAGGTCCTCTTCGCGCAGGTTGCGCAGCTGGCGCAGGGTCAGTTCGGAATATTCGCAATCGTGAAACAGCGTCACCTCGTTGCCCAGCAGGCTCTTGGTCTGTACGGAACTGATCCCGGGGGTGGGCAAGGGCCCGCGCCAGAGTTCAGGCCGCCACGCCCAGTCCGCGTTATGCGGCTTGGGAAAGCTGGTGGAACCGATCATGGGCAGGGCCAGCCGCTCATCAGCGGTGTGGATCAGCTTGTCGAGGTGGGATTTGAGCATCCTTGCCCGGTTCCGCTGACGGCGCAGCAGCGGCAGTTCGGCCGTATCGGCCAGGCGCGCAGCGCGCGCCCAGCGCCGGATATTGCGCGAGAACACTTTCCCATCCAGAAAACTGAAGCCGAGTTTGGACATCTGCAAGAAGCCTTTTGTTTTCCGTATCCTATCCAGACCGGAGGTTTCATTCAAATGAATAGGCCAGGGTCGGGGATGGATAAAGTCGACTGTTGCCGATTGGGAAACAATCCCGCTCAGTTCACGCTGCGTGTCCGGTTGAGCATCGCTTCGATGATGCTGCGGCCCTCTTCTTGCACTTCCGCATCGCCCCTGGGCCCGTAAAGCGCCACGCCCATGAACTGTCCGTTCACCAGGGCGGTCGCGCGCCAGTGCCTGCCGTCCAGCTCGTCGGTGGGGGCCGGCCCGTTGGCCCGAAAGATCTGGGTATTTTCGTCACCCGTGGGGGCGGAAACCTCGGTCAGGCCCAATGCCGCACCGGTGACATTCGGATCGGGCAGGGTCGTGCCGGGGGCCACCTTGGACAGGCTGACCGTCATCACGCCCAGCGGAGCCGCCGCAGCGGCGGCAGGTGCGCCCAGCCGGTCGCACCGCGCCATCAGGGCAAAACGCTGCTTCAGGCTCGCACTGTCGATGCAGAACCCGGAAGGCGCCACAAGCGTGACAGCCCCCCCGGCCATATCCGCCCGCGACAGGGGTTTGGGTTCCGACCCCAGGGTGCCTGCGAAAAAACCCGCACCCTGTCCGCCTTCGCAGGCAGACAGGGCAATCAGCGAGATCGCGGCCAGTGGTGCCTTAAAGATCCATGTAATCATGGGTTTCCGCCTTGGCACCCGGATGGGTGACGGCGCCCAGATAGGTCGGCCCGACCAGTTGCGCATATTTCCACAGCGCGCCAGAGGCATAGTTCGTGGGCCGCGCGCCTTTCCATTCGGATTTGCGCTTGGCCAGCTCCTCGTCGGTCAGATCGACGGTGATCGACCCCTCGATGGCATTGAGCGTGATCATATCGCCGTTCTTCAGCAATGCGATCGGCCCGCCGTGCGCCGCCTCCGGTCCGACGTGGCCCACGCAGAACCCGCGTGTCGCGCCGGAAAAACGGCCATCGGTGATCAAGGCAACCTTCTTGCCCATGCCCTGACCGGAAAGCGCCGCCGTGGTCGCCAGCATTTCACGCATGCCCGGACCGCCCGCAGGGCCCTCGTTGCGGATCACAAAGACGTCGCCTTCGGAATAGGAACGGTTCTGCACCGCCTCGAATGCATCCTGTTCGCATTCGAACACCAGTGCGGGGCCGGTAAAGACGATATCGTCTTCGCTCATCCCGGCGATCTTCACGATGGCACCCTCGGGCGCGAGGTTGCCCTTCAGGCCCACGACCCCGCCGGTCTTGCTGATCGGGTTGGCAACGGAATGGATCACCTTGCCGTCCGCCTCACGCGTGACCTGGTCCAGCACTTCGCCCATGGAATAGCCGGTGGCGGTCATGCAATCGAGATGGATCAGCCCGGCCTTGCGCAGCTCGTTCATCACGACCGGCACGCCGCCCGCCTCGTAAAGGTCCTTGGCGACATATGCCCCGCCCGGCTTCATATCGACGAAATAGGGGGTGTCGCGGAAAATATCGCAGACATCTTCAAGGAAAAAGTCGATGCCCGCCTCATGGGCCATCGCCGGCAGGTGCAGACCCGCGTTGGTGGACCCGCCGGTGCAGGCGACGATCCGCGCCGCGTTCTCGAACGCCTCACGGGTACAGATGTCACGGGCGCGGATGTTCTTTTCGATCAGGTGCATCACCGCAGCGCCCGATGCCTTGCCATATTCATCGCGGGATTCGTAAGGCGCGGGCATGCCCGAGGAGTTGGGCAGCGCAAGGCCGATCGCCTCTGACACGCAGGCCATGGTGTTGGCGGTGAACTGCCCGCCACAGGCCCCGGCAGAGGGGCAGGCAACCCGTTCAAGGATCTCAAGCTCGGCCTCGGTCATGGTGCCGTTCTGGAAATTGCCAACCGCCTCGAACATGTCCTGCACGGTCAGGTCCCGGTCCGCAAAGCTCTGCGGGACATCAGCGCCGCGCGGGGCCTTGCCCGGCAGGATCGACCCGCCATAAAGGAACACCGAAGGCACGTTCAGCCGGATCATCGCCATCATCATCCCGGGCAGGGATTTGTCGCAGCCCGCCAGACCCACGATGGCGTCATAGCAATGGCCGCGCATGGTCAGTTCCACGGTGTCGGCAATGGCCTCGCGGCTGGCCAGAGAGGACCGCATCCCCTCGTGCCCCATCGCGATACCGTCGGTCACGGTGATGGTGGTGAATTCGCGTGGCGTGCCCTGCTCGGCCTTGACGCCCAGCTTGACCGCCTGCGCCTGCCGGTTCAGCGCGATGTTGCAGGGTGCGGCTTCGTTCCAGCAGGTGGCAACGCCGACCAGCGGCTGGTGAATCTCTTCGTCTGTCATGCCCATCGCATAGTAGTAGGACCGGTGCGGCGCGCGCGCGGGCCCTTCGGTCACATGGCGGCTGGGCAGTTTGGATTTGTCAAAGCGCTGGTTGCTGGACATCTGATGGCTCCCTCAAAGACATTGTGAACCGGAATAGTCGGGCAAGGACAGCGCTGCAAGTATCGAACGTCAGGCAGATTGCACGCAGATGCCCGGCACCTGCCCCGAAATCAACGGCCAACCCCCTTGCGCACAGGGCGCGGCAGGCCGCCGGGAAGCACCGCTTCGGCCCGTTCAGGTCAGCGGCCAGGTAAAACCGGCTTTTGCGTCACATCCCTGACCCGGCGCGCGGCGCTGCGTCCGAAGGATGGGCAGGGGCGAAGCGGGCGTTCGTGAAAAATGCAGCGAAGGTCCGGAAAGAGCCCGGAGTTACATGAGGCGTCAGCCGGGCCAGCGCCTGCCCGGGGTGGGCGATGCTGACCTTGGTTCATGCCACTTTATTTCTCAACCGTGATGAATCCTAACGAGGGAACAACTAGCCTCACCAAATCGCCTACCCGAGGGGCGGGCAGGCGATGGCCCGGCGCCTTCGGCTTGTTCCGGGCCTGGGTGCCAGTGACAGACGGCAGCAATGTCCCGCAAAGCGGCCCCTCGCGCAGCCCGCGTCGAAGGGCCGGTTTGGGCCAGAATTGTCTGGCATCCGGGTCAGTTTTGCTTGCCACGGATCGCTGACCGGCTTCAGAAAATCTGTATCCTCGAACAGCTTTGGCACTGCTGCGCCCCTTTCAGCACCCTTCACATTTTTCCGCCGTGACCTGGCAAGGGACATGCCGCCGCACATGCTCTCTCCACCCCTGCGTCAGATACCCACTGGCCGCAGCCCGCCGCGCGCGGTAGTAACGCCATGCGCAAGAAGGGGAGCACATCCATGTCCGGCACATTTGGCAAAGGCCACCACCTGCATCTGATCGACGGCTCGGCCTTCATCTTTCGCGCCTATCACGCGCTGCCACCGCTGACGCGCAAATCCGACGGGCTGCCCATCGGCGCGGTCTCGGGTTTTTGCAACATGATCTACAAGATGGTCGAGGACAACACGGGCCCCGACGCACCGACTCATGTCGCCGTCATCTTTGACAAGGGCAGCCACACCTTCCGCAACGACATGTATGACCTCTACAAGGCGAACCGCGAGGCGATGCCGGAAGACCTGCGCCCCCAGATCCCCCTGACCCGCAAGGCGACAGAGGCCTTCAACATCGCCTGCAAGGAGCTGGAAGGATACGAGGCCGACGACATCATCGCGACCCTTGCGGTGCAGGCCCGCAAGGCAGGCGGGCGTTGCACCATCATCAGCTCCGACAAGGACCTGATGCAGCTTGTCGGGGAAGGCGTCGAAATGCTGGACGCGATGAAGAACAACCGCATCGACCGCGAGGGCGTGTTCGAGAAATTCGGCGTCTACCCCGACCGCGTGGTGGATGTGCAGGCGCTGGCAGGTGACAGCGTCGACAACGTGCCCGGCGCCCCCGGCATCGGGATCAAGACGGCAGCCCTGCTGATCAATGAATACGGCGATCTGGATGCCCTGCTGGAACGCGCGGAAGAGATCAAGCAACCCAAGCGCCGCCAGACCCTGATCGACCACGCCGACCAGATCCGGCTCAGCCGCAAACTGGTCCAGCTGGACGAGAACACACCGCTGGATTTCACCCTGGACGACCTCGAAGTCCGCGAACCGGACGCGGAAACCCTGATCGGCTTTCTGGCCGAAATGGAATTCCGCACCCTGACCAAGCGCGTGGCCGAGAAAATGGGCGCGGAAATGCCCGCCATCGAGGACACCCCCACCCTGCCCGACACACCGCAGATGGATGACATCCCCTTTGACGCCGACAAATACGAACAGGTCGGCGATGCGGAAGCGCTGCAAAGGTGGATCGACGCGATCTACGAGGCCGGCCATGTGGCCATCGACACCGAAACCACCGGGCTGAACGAAATGACCGCCGAGCTTGTCGGCATCTCTCTGGCGGTCGAACCCGGCAAGGCCTGCTACATCCCGCTGATCCACAAGGCGAACCGGGGCAATGACCTCTTCGGCTCCGACGACCTGGCAGAGGGACAGATGGCCCTGAACACCTGCCTCGACATGCTCAAACCCGTGCTGGAGGATCCGAGCATCCTCAAGATCGGGCAGAACATGAAATACGACGCCAAGATCTTTGCCCAGATCGGCATCACCGTGGCCCCGATAGACGACACCATGCTGATGTCCTACGCCCAGCACGCGGGCCTGCACGGACATGGCATGGACACGCTGTCGGAACGCTACCTGAACCACACGCCGATCCCGATCAAACCGCTGCTTGGCTCCGGCAAATCCGCCGTGACCTTCGACAAGGTCCCGCTGGAGGACGCGGTAAAATACGCCGCCGAAGACGCCGACATCACCCTGCGCCTGTGGCAACTGTTGAAACCACAACTGCACGCCGCGCAGGTGACTAAGGTCTATGAAACCCTCGAACGCCCCCTGGTCCCGGTCCTCGCCGCCATGGAACGCTCCGGCATCAAGGTCGACCGCGACACGCTCTCGCGCATGTCCAACGCCTTTGCCCAGAAAATGGCCGGGCTGGAGGATGAAATCTACGAACTGGCTGGCCGCAAGTTCAACGTCGGCTCCCCCGCGCAGGTGGGCGAAGTGCTGTTCGAGGACATGGGCCTGGAGGGCGGCAAGAAAGGCGCTAACGGCAAATATTCCACCGGCGCCGACATCCTCGAAGACCTGGCCACCGAACACGACTTCCCCCGCCGCATCCTCGACTGGCGGCAATTGTCGAAACTGAAATCCACCTATACCGACGCCCTGCAGGACCACATCAATCCTGACACCGGGCGCGTCCATACCTCCTATTCCATTGCCGGGGCCTCCACCGGGCGGCTGGCCTCCACAGATCCGAACCTGCAGAACATCCCGATCCGCTCCGAAGAGGGCCGCCGCATCCGCGAGGCCTTTGTCGCCGAAGAGGGCAAGACGCTGGTCGCCCTCGACTATTCACAGATCGAACTGCGCATCCTGGCCCATATCGCCGATATTCCCGAACTCAAACAGGCCTTTGCCGAGGGCATCGACATCCACGCGCTCACCGCGTCGGAAATGTTCAACGTGCCGCTGGAGGAGATGACCCCCGACATCCGCCGCCAGGCCAAGGCGATCAACTTCGGGGTGATCTACGGCATCTCCGGCTTCGGCCTCGCCCGCAACCTGCGCATCCCGCGGGCCGAGGCGCAGGGCTTCATCGACCGCTATTTCGAACGCTTCCCCGGCATCCGCACCTATATGGACGACACCAAGGCCTTTGCCAAAGAGCACGGCTATGTCCAGACCCTGTTCGGCCGCAAGATCCACACGCCGGAGATCGCCAGCAAAGGCCCCCGCGCGGGCTTTGCCGCCCGCGCCGCGATCAACGCGCCGATCCAGGGCACCGCCGCCGACGTCATCCGCCGCGCCATGATCCGCATGCCCGAGGCCATCGCCGACCTGCCCGCAACCATGCTGCTGCAGGTCCATGACGAATTGCTGTTCGAGGTGGACAAGGGGGCCGAAGACGCTCTGATCACCACCGCCCGGGAGGTCATGGAAAACGCCAACGACCCGGTGGTGAAACTGGACGTGAAACTGACAGTGGACGCCGGGCAGGGCAGCAACTGGGCGGAGGCGCATTAGGGGGTGTCGGCCTCGTGAGGATGGTGAGTTAGGCATTTGAGCAGGCGTCCCTGCTTGGCGCAACGCATGACAGGTCGCAGGACTTGTCAGACGTTTGTACTCACCGGAGCATCCGACGACGCGCTGATGCGAAGGGCGGGATGCGGAAGTTTGCTGTGATTTGCATAGAAGTCTGATATGGGGACTTTGTTGCCGTCGGCGCGGCGCCTACCCGCAAATGCCTCGCCCGGCGCAAGCCGGGCATCGCCCGACCTCCCCCAGGAGGGCGATTTTGCACGCTCTGCCAAGCCATAACCCTGTCTGCGGGTTGCGACGCTACACAGCTCACATTTGTTTGGAACGCCCTCCAGGTCGGGCGATACCCGGCTTGCGCCTCACGACACGTTGGCCGTGTTCCGGCCATTTGCCACGCAAGGGACACATGCCCGCTCCGGGCCGAAAACATCGGGCCACGCATGATCAGACACCGCCACGTCCCGCTTCTTGCGGATAACGGTCATCCGCGCTTAGCGCAGAAAACACCCCCTCGCTACCCTTTTTCACTTCCCCATTAACCACCCCTTAACGCAACACCCTCCCGTGTACGGCCAGTGCACAGGTTGTGCGCCGGTTCGTCCTTCAAAATAACGATGTTAACCTTGTTCAGTCCTGGCGGACCAGTTTGGACACCAGGCGGCGGGTCAGCGGGGCGACCAGCAGGACCGCGGGAAAGGCGATGGCCCAGCTTGTCGTCCAGGCCCCCATCCACAGCGCAAAGACCCCCGCGCCCAGCCCCGTCGCCCGCAGGGTGGCGATGCCCGAGACCATGCAGGACATCAGCCCCGACAGGATCAGGCCAAAGAGGATCGGGGCATAGCGGGCGGGGATCATGGGCTTTTCATCCGGTTCTGGGTCTCGGTCACGGGGCCGGCGGGGTGGTCACCCCCGCTGACATAACCGCGATGCCCGCCTGCCTCAAGCCGGCCGGATAATCCCTTGAAATCAACGCTGCCGCCGCTGTTCCGGCGGGGTCACGCGCCCTGCGGCAGCTCGTCCGAGGGGATCATGCCGAAGAAGCTGCCGCCAGACCACAGGCCGAACCAGCCCTCGTGATGCTCCCCGATCTCGACCATGCGGTAAAAGCTCTTGCGGTCGATCAGCGCCTCCAGGTTGCGGCGGATCAGGATATAGGGGGCGGGCTCCCCCGTGTCATCAACCCGCGCCACCCGGATCGGGTGATCCGCGCCCGCGACGGCGCAGTCCTCCACATTGGTGACAAAGCGTAAGGTCTGGTCGCGCCCCTGCCCTTCCACCTCGAAATCCACCGCGATGAAGGGCGCATCCTCGACCGTGATGCCCACTTTCTCCACCGGCGTGACCAGGAAGTAATCCTCCCCCTCCCGCCACAGAATCGATGCAAAAAGTTTGACCAGTCCGGGCCGCGCAATCGGCGTTCCTTCGTAAAACCAGGTCCCGTCCCGCCGGATCTGCATGTCGATGTCCCCGCTGAACGGCGGGTTCCATTTTTCCAGCGGCGGCAATCCGCGTGATTTTGCGGCGTTTACAGAGGCTGCGAGGCTTTCCGCCGAGGGGGTAACGCTTTTTTGTCCACTCATTGCTTTTGCCATTCCCGGTTTGAGAGATACAGTACAACCAACGGATATAACCCAAGGGACGCGTTTGTCATGAGTGATGCAGAAGACATGGTCGCCGAGATCGAGACGCTGGGCGTCAAGCTGGCCGAGGCGAAGCAGTCGATCACCCGCCGTTTCATCGGGCAGGAGCGGGTTGTCGAACTGACGCTCACCGCGCTTTTGTGCGGCGGCCACGGGCTGTTGATCGGCCTGCCGGGTCTGGGCAAGACACGTCTGGTGGAAACCCTAAGCACGGTGATGGGCCTTGATGGCAACCGGGTTCAGTTCACCCCCGACCTGATGCCCGCCGACATCCTTGGTTCCGAGGTGCTGGACACCGCCGAGGACGGCTCGCGCCGGTTCCGCTTCATCGAGGGGCCGGTGTTCTGCCAGTTGCTGATGGCGGACGAGATCAACCGCGCCAGCCCGCGCACCCAGTCTGCCCTGCTGCAGGCGATGCAGGAAAAGACCGTGACAGTCGCGGGGCAAAGCCGTGCGCTGGGTGTGCCGTTCCACGTTCTGGCCACCCAGAACCCGATCGAGCAGGAAGGCACCTATCCCCTGCCAGAGGCGCAGCTGGACCGTTTTCTTGTCCAGATCGACGTGGCCTATCCGGACCGCGATACGGAACGCGATATCCTGCTGGCCACCACCGGCGAGACGGAGGAGCAGTCCAGCCAGGTCTTTACCACGGGCGAGCTTCTGGCGGCGCAACGTCTGCTGCGGCGCATGCCTGTCGGGGAATCGGTGGTCGAGATGATCCTCGATCTGGTCCGCGCCTTCCGCCCGGAAGAGGAAGGTGCCAGCGCCCGTGTGCGCGAATCCGTTGCCTGGGGCCCCGGCCCGCGCGCGGCGCAATCGCTGATGCTGGCGGTGCGGGCGCGCGCCTTGTTGCAGGGGCGTCTGGCTCCCTCCGCCGAAGATGTGATCGACATGGCGCGCCCGGTGCTGAGCCACCGGATGGCGCTGAACTTTGCCGCGCGGGCGCGGGGTGACAGCCTTCAGGACCTGATCGAGGAAACAGCCGCCAGCCTTTCCGGGACCAAGGCGGCGGCGTGACCGACCCCATTGCCCCTGGCGGTTACACCCCCGCGACCCTTCGCACCGAGGGGGAGGAGGAGGCAGCCCGCCTGCCCGCCCTGCTGGCGCGTGCCGAACATCTGGCGGGAGCCGTGCTGCTGGGTGCGCATGGCCGCAGGCGCGCGGGCGTCGGCGATGATTTCTGGCAGTACCGTCCGGCCCAGATTGGCGACAGCCGCCGCATGATCGACCACCGCCGCAGCGCCATGGGCGATCATGAATTCGTGCGCGAACGGGAATGGCAAATTGCCCAGTCGGTGATGCTCTGGCTCGACCAGGGTGCATCCATGCGGTTTTCCAGCGATTCCAGGTTGCCGCAGAAATCCGACCGCGTCCGCCTGCTGGGCCTGGCGCTGGCGATCCTGCTGCTGCGGGGCGGCGAACGGGTCGGCCTGACCGGCACCCGCCTGCCGCCGCGTTGCGGCAACCCGCAGTTGCTGCGGCTGGCCGAGGTGTTCTGCCAGGATGACAAAGCCGATTACAGCCCGCCGGAGCACCGGGCGATGATCCCCCATGCGCGGGCGGTCTTTATCTCGGATTTCATGGGCGACATGAGCGGCGTGAAACTGGCCCTGACCAAGGCGGCGGACCGGGGCGTTCGCGGCGTGTTGTACCATGTGCTTGATCCCTCCGAAGAGGCATTTCCCTTCCGGGGACGCACGATTTTCGAAAGCGTGGGCGGAACCCTCAGGCATGAGACGCTCAAGGCGAACGACCTGCGCGACCGCTATCTGGAGCGGCTCGCCACCCGCAAGGCAGAGCTGCAATCGCTCTGTGCGGTGACCGGCTGGCGCTATGGGTTGCATCACACGGATGCCTCCGCGCAAGCGGCGCTGCTGTGGCTTTATGCGGCGCTGGATGCGCGTGCGGGGGTGGCGGCATGACGGTATTGGGCGGCATCGGTTTCACGGCACCCTGGCTGCTGATCGCTCTGGCGGCCCTGCCGATCCTCTGGCTGATCCTGCGCGCGGTGCCGCCTGCGCCGATCCGGCGGCGCTTTCCGGGTGTGGCGCTGCTGCTGGGTCTCAAGGACGACGAAAGCGTCTCTGACCGCACACCCTGGTGGCTGCTGCTGCTGCGGATGCTGGCGGTTGCGGCGATCATTCTGGGCCTTGCCGGTCCGGTGCTGAACCCGCAGGAGGATCAGGCGCAGGGCAACGGTCCGCTGCTGATCGTGCTGGATGGCACATGGGCGGGGGCAACCCGCTGGGCCGAACAGATGCAGGCTGTCGAAGCGCAGCTTGCCCGTGCCGCACGGGCCAATCGCACGGTGGCTGTGCTGGCGCTGACCCGCCCGGAGGAACCGCTGTTCCAGGCTGCCGATGTATGGCGCAGCCGACTGGCGGGGTTCACCCCCGCGCCATGGCAACCCTCCTCCGCCGATGTTGCGCGGGCCACGGCAATCGTCGATCAGATGGCGGCGTTCGATACGCTCTGGTTCAGCGACGCGCTGGATTATGAAGGCCGGGAAGAGATGCTGGAGACGCTTCAGGCGCAAGGCGACGTGGAGGTCTACCAGACCGCGGCAAATGTGCTTGCCATCAGCCCCGCCACCTATGCCGACAGCGTGATCAATCTTCAGGTTGTCCGTGCCGCGCCCGGTCCCGCCCGCGAGGTCACCATCCAGGCAGAGGGGCGCGACCCCGCCGGGAACGCGCGCATCCTTGCAACGGCAAACGGGTCATTTGCCGAGGGCGAGACCCTGGGCACGGCCGAGCTTTCCCTGCCTGCCGAGATGCGGGGACGTATCACCGGGTTTGTGATCGCGGGACAACGCTCCGCCGGTGCGGTGACGCTGGTGGACGATGCCCTGCGGCGGCGCGAGGTGGCGCTGATCGGCGGGCGTGGCGACCGCGAGGCGCTGCAGCTTCTGTCACCCCTGCATTACATCGAACAGGCGCTTGCCCCCACCGCCGACCTGATCGACGGGTCGATCGCCGATGTGCTGCCCGCCAACCCCGATGTGATCGTGCTGGCCGATATCGCCACCCTGTCGGAGGCCGAGGCGGCGCCCCTGACCGAATGGATCGAGAACGGCGGCATGCTTGTCCGTTTTGCCGGCCCCCGCATCGCGGCAAGCGATGTCAGCCGCATCGACGAAGACCCGCTGATGCCGGTGCGCCTGCGGGCAGGCGGGCGCAGCGTGGGCGGCGCGATGAGCTGGGGCGAGCCCAAATCGCTGGCCCCGTTCCGCGATACATCGCCCTTCTTTGGCCTGCCGGTGCCGGACGACGTGACAGTTACCGCCCAGGTCGTCGCGCAACCCGATCCGACCCTTGCCGACCGGGTCATCGCCTCGCTCAGCGACGGCACGCCGCTGGTCACCCGCAAGACCGTGGGCCAGGGGCAGATCGTGCTGTTCCATGTCACTGCCACGGCAGAATGGTCCACCCTGCCGTTGTCGGGTCTCTTCGTCCAGATGATGGAACGGCTCGCGGTGTCCTCCGCTGCGGCACAGCCCGATGCGGGCGATCTCAGCGGGACCACCTGGACGCCGCTGCGGATCATGGACGGCTATGGCACCCTGTCCGATGCGGGCACGTTGCCGGGTGTGGACGGGGCCGATCTGGCCAGCGCCCCTGCCGGGCCGGCCCTGCGCCCGGGCATCTACGCCAATGCAGACCGCAGGCTGGCCCGTAACGTGTTCACCGCCGACAGCAGGCTGATCCCGGCCAGCTGGCCCGCCGACGTGCCCCTGCGTGGCCTTGCCGTCCCGCCGGAACAACCGGTGGCAGGCTGGTTGCTGAGCCTCGCCATCCTGTTGCTGCTGGCGGATGTGGTGGCATCGCTGGCCCTGTCCGGGCGCCTGCTGGGCCGCCGTGGCACAACAGTGATCGGCGCATTGGTGCTTGCGATCTGCCTGCCACACGGCCCGGCGGATGCGCAATCAGCCGAGGCGGATGCATTTGCCCTTGCCGCCACGGTCGAGGTGTCGCTGGCCCATGTGATCACCGGCGACGCGGAGGTGGATGAAATCGCCGCCGCCGGTCTGCAGGGGCTTTCCGACGTCTTGTTCTTTCGCACATCGGTCGAACCGGCACCGCCCACGGCGGTCAACCTGGAAACCGACGAACTGGCGTTCTTTCCGATCCTGTACTGGCCGATCACGCCCAATCAACCGCGCCCCTCCGCCGAAGCCTATTCCAGGCTGAACACCTATCTGCGGTCCGGCGGCATGATCCTGTTCGACACGCGGGACGCGGATATCGCGGGGCTGAGCGGCACCAGCCAGAATGGCCGCAAGCTGCAGGACCTTGCCGCGCTGCTGGACATTCCGCCGCTGGAACCGCTGCCCGCCGATCACGTGCTGACACGCACATTCTACCTGCTGCAGGACTTTCCGGGCCGCTACAACAGCCGCGATGTCTGGGTAGAGGCTTCACCGCCCGATGCAGAGCAGATCGAGGGGATGCCGTTCCGCAATCTCAACGACGGTGTCACGCCGGTGGTGATCGGCGGCAACGACTGGGCTGCGGCCTGGGCGGTGCGCAGCGACGGTGCGCCGCTGCTGCCGATCGGGCGGGGATATGCCGGTGAACGGCAAAGGGAGCTTGCCAACCGGTTTGGCGTGAACCTGATCATGCATGTACTGACCGGGAATTATAAGTCGGACCAGGTCCATGTGCCTGCCCTGCTGGATCGGCTTGGCCAATGACCGCAACTGTCGTCTTTGATCCCCTTGTGCCCATGGCGCTGCTGCTGGTGGTGGCCATCATCGCCGCGCTTTCGATCATCCTTGCGATCCTGCGGGGGCTCAATGGCTGGGGCCTGCGGGCCGGCGCGGCGCTGGTGGTGCTCGGAGGGCTGGCAAACCCGTCCTACCAGCAGGAAGACCGCGCGCCGCTGACCGACATCGTCTTTCTGGTGGAGGATGAGAGCGCCAGCCAGACGCTGGGCACGCGCACCGCGCAATCCGATGCGGCGGCAGAGGCCCTCGCGGCGCAGATCACCGCCCGACCGAACACGGAACTGCGCCGCATTGCCATTCCCGATGGGGAGGGTGACGCAGGCACCGAACTGATGACCACCCTGTCAAACGCCATGGCGGAAGAACCGCGCGCGCGCATCGCGGGCATTCTTGCGATATCCGACGGGCGCATCCATGATGCCGATCTGCCCGTTGACCTGCCCGCGCCCCTGCACCTGCTGATGAGCGGTGAAGAGGCCGACTGGGACCGCCGCCTGACCGTCCGCAACGCCCCCGCCTTTGCCATCATCGGCGAACCGGTCACCCTGACGCTGCGCATCGGCGACCTTGGCGCCGCCCCTGCAGATGAACCTTTGGTGCAACTCGACATCTCCATCGACGGGGACCCGCCGCAAAGCTTCCGCGTCCCGGTGGGCGAGGATCTGGAGCTGCCGGTGACCCTGCCCCACGGCGGGCGCAACGTGATCCAGTTCACCCTGCCGGAAGCAGATGGCGAACTGACCGACCGCAACAACACCGCGCTGATCCAGATGAACGGTGTCCGCGACCGTTTGCGTGTGCTGCTGGTGTCGGGCGAGCCCCATCCCGGCGGGCGCACCTGGCGCAACCTGCTGAAATCGGACAGTTCCGTCGACCTGGTGCATTTCACCATTCTCAGACCCCCCGAAAAGCAGGACGGCGTGCCGGTCAACGAACTGTCGCTGATCGCCTTTCCGACCCGCGAATTGTTCATGGAAAAGATCGAGGACTTCGACCTGATCATCTTCGACCGCTACAAGCGCCGGGGCATCCTGCCTTCGCTCTACCTGGAGAATGTCGCGAACTATATCCGCAAGGGCGGTGCCGTGCTGGTCGCCGCAGGCCCGGACTTTGCCACCGCCGACAGCCTCTACCGCTCGCCTCTCGGGACGGTGCTGCCTGCCACGCCAACCACGGCGCGGGTGATCGAGGAACCCTATCTGCCCAAGGTCACCGAGATCGGCAAACGGCACCCGGTGACAGCCGATCTGCCGTCTTCCGGCGACTGGGGACGCTGGCTACGCCAGATCGACCTGACCCAGCCAAAGGGCAATGTGGTGATGCAGGGCGTCGACGACCGCCCGCTGCTGGTGCTGAACCGGGTCGAGGAGGGCCGCGTGGCCCTGCTGGCCTCGGATCACGCCTGGCTGTGGAGCCGGGGCTACGAGGGCGGTGGGCCGCAATTGGAACTGCTGCGGCGGCTGGCGCACTGGATGATGAAGGAACCCGAACTGGAGGAAGAGGCGCTGACCGCCACCGCCGAAGGCCAGACCATGCGCATCCGCCGCCGCACGCTGGAGGAAACAGTACCCCCGGTCACGGTCACCGCACCGGACGGCAGCACTGTCGAGCTCACCCTGGAGGAGGTCTCCCCCGGCATTTTCGAAACCGTCTTTCAGGGGCCGGAGATCGGGCTCTACCGGCTGGCGAACGGCGATCAGAACGCTGTCATCGGCCTTGGCCCCGCCGCGCCTCGCGAATTTGTCGAAACCATTGCCAGCGATGAAGTCATGCGCCCGCTGGTGGACAGCATGCGTGGCGGTGTGGCACGGCTGGAGGACGGGTTGCCCAAACTGCGCGACGTAAGGCAGGGACGGCCCGCCGCAGGACGGGGATGGCTGGGCCTGACCCCGCGCGATGCCTTCGAGACCCGCGATGTCACGCAAACGCCGCTGCTGCCGGGCTGGCTGGTTCTGGTGCTGTCGGTGCTGCTGATCACCGGGGCTTGGCTGCGCGAGGGGCGGCGCTGAGCTGACCGGCCCGTGTCAAAGCGGCTGCCGCTACAACGCGCGGACCAACAGCCCCCCGGCCAGGACAGTCACGGTCAGCCCTGCCATCACCTCAAGCGCCGCAGCGGTCTTAGCGAGGCGGGCAGAGCCGCTGATGCCTGCCAGCAGACCGCCACGCAGGCCACCCGCCGTCAGCCCGACAGCAATGGTGACAACCGCCGTACCCAGCGCCATCGCAAAGGCCCCGCCGATGCCCAGGCCGCCGATACCCATCTGCCAGGTGATCACCAGAACAAACAGGGCCCCGGTGCAGGGCCTGATCGCGATCCCGGCAATCAGACCGATGGCGGCGCGCAGCGAATGCACCTGCTGAACCTGTTCCAGTGTCGGACCATGGGCATGGCCACATTCATGACAGACACCGTGATCATGGCCTGCGCTATGATCGTGGTGGTGAGAGGTGCCCGATGGCCGGGCAAATACCTTGCGTGAACCGCGCAGGAACAGCCACAGGCCGATGGCGGTGATGGCCGCATAGCTGGCGGGGGCCATGATGTCTTCGGTCACGCCAACCAGGGCCTCGCGCCCGAGATCAAGGGCCAGAACACCGGTATAGACCAGCACGACAGCCGCCACGGCCTGCCCCAGTGACGCAAGCCCCGCGATCACCGAGAGGCGCAGCATCGGCACGTTGCTGCCCATCCCATAGCCGCCGATCAGCACCTTGCCGTGGCCCGGCCCCGCCGCATGGGCAAGCCCATAGGCGAAACAGGCCCCCAGCAAGGTCAGCACCGCGCCCTCATCCCCCGCCCGCGCCGCGCGCAGGGCACCGGCGATGGTGTTTTGAAAGGAGCGTTGCAATCCCGCAGCCCAAAGTGCGATCTGGTCAAAGCCGCCAATCGCCCAGAACGCCGCAAGCAGCACCAGAACCGCGACCGCGGCAAGGGTCAGGATGCGCCGCATGTGACAATCACCGTCGACGCCAGATCGGCCCCGATGTTGGGAAGTCCGGCCTCATCCGGGTCGGTTTCCGCATCCAGCGCGGCCAGCTCGTCGCGGACCGCCATAAGCCCCTTGTTCAGATCCGGCATCTTGACCCGGCTGCGGCAATTTTCGGTCCCCTCGATGGTGACGGGCAAAGTCACGTCATAGGCGGTGTAATAGGTCCGGTCGTAGGGTTTCACCTCAAAGGCCGCGCCTTCTGCCGATGCGCCTTCGATACTGCGGAAATGGGTCGTGACCACGCGGCCATGCGTCAGTCTGGCCGTATAATTCCGGGGCCCGGACAGGTGCAGCGGTTTCGTACCCTGCATGATCTCCAGATCTCCGTTGAAACCTTCGATCCATTGCATGTCGAATCCGGTCAGTGCGGCCTGTTCCGCCTCCGTCAGCTTGCCGTCGAAGTCCGCATCCAGCTCCATATCCTCGGTGACCAGCAAGGAATAGAATTCATCGTAGGCCCAGGTCACTTCGACCTCGGTCAGACGTCCCTCCGGGTCAAAATGAAAAGCAAGGCCGGTATCCACAAAGATATGTGGATGTGCCGTCAGCCCGGAGGCCGATACGCAGAAAAACAAGGTGGCCAGCAGTCGTTTCATCACCGCCAGTCCTAGCGCAAGCACCTGCGGCCAGCAATGGCGGGCAAATGGCTGTGGCACGATTTGGCCAAGCGGTACGGGTCAGTCCAGCCTGATCTCGACCGCCGCTCCCCGGCCGGTCGCGTCAATCACCTGAATGCGCGAAAACCCCGGCCCCAGCGTCGACAGCATCGCATCGCGGCGGCGCACACCGGTCAACACCGGCGCGCCGTTCACCAGCACCGTCATCGGCAGGACACCGGCCCGCCATTTCAGCGGAATGCCATCGCCGCTTTGCCGCAGGACCGCGCCGTCGGGCGGGAATGTGACCATGGGTGCGCGGGCATCGCCGGTAAATGCCGCGTCACGGGGCCGGAACCGCTGCAAGGGCTTGGGCAGGGAGGCCGTGCTGAGGATCAGGGTTTCGGGCGGTGGCACCGGCAGCGGGCTGCGCGTTGCGGCCAGACGGCCAAAGGTCTCGAACAGGAGGGGCGCGGCAAGGTCGCCGCCGAATGCACCGGGCACCGGGGTGCCATCCGGCCTGCCAAGCCAGACGCCGACCACATGGGCGCCGTCAAACCCGATGGCCCAGGCATCGCGGTGCCCATATGACGTCCCGGTCTTGTAGGCGATCTGCCCCGGGCGCGCCGCCGTGCCGGGCGGCGGGGTGATACCGGCAAGGATATGACCTACCTGCCAGGCCGCCGCCCGCGACATCATGCGCCGCTCGGGCTGCTTTTCGGTGCCTTTGCGCCAGACCAGCGGCTGCGCCCTCCCGCCGGAGGCAAGGCCCGCATAAAGCTGCACCATGTCATTCAGCGTCAGCCCCACGCCGCCCAGCGCCACCGCCAGACCCGGCTTGCCCGACAGCTGCGGCCGGGCGCCGCCTTGTCTCAGGCTGGCCATCAGCCGGGCCGGGCCCAGTTCCTGCGTCAGCAGGACGGGCGGGATGTTCAGGGACAGTTGCAGCGCCTCGCGCACCGTCAGTTCGCCGCGGTACTGGCCATCGAAGTTCTGCGGCGCATAGCTGCCGAAAGCCACCGGTGAATCGTCGATCAGCGTGTCGGGATGCGCCAGCCCCTGATCAAAGGCCAGCCCGTAGATGAAGGGTTTCAGGGTGGATCCGGGTGACCGGACGGCCCGCGTCATATCGACAAAGCCCAGCGCCCCATCCTCGGCCGCATAGGCCGGTGACCCGACAGAAGCGAGGATGTCTCCGCTGCGATGATCGGCAACGACGATGGCCGCCGAAACGCCACGCGGCTGGCCCTTGACCGCCCGCCGCGCCAGCGCCTCTACCTGCCGCTGCATCCCGGCATCCAGTGTCAGGTCATGGCGCGGGGCCAGCGGGTCTTCCCGCCGGGCCGCATCCGCCAGATGCGGGGCCAGCCGGACCATGGGTTTCATCGCCGTGGGGATTGCCGCCTTCAAATCCTGCTCCGGTGCATCGAGGCGCGTCAGCACACGATCCCGTGCGGCGCGGGCCTCCGCCGGGTGGCGGTCGGGGCGGCGGGTTTCCGGCGATTGCGGCAGCGCCACCATCAGCGCCGCTTCGGCCTGGGTCAGTCGCGCGGGCGCCTTGCCGAACCAGGCGAGGGTTCCGGCCCGCAGCCCTTCCAGCGGGCCGCCATAGGGCGCGTGGTTCAGGTAAAGCTCCAGTATCTGCGCCTTTGTCAGCCGCCGCTCAAGCGCCAGCGCCACGCGGACCTGACGCATCTTGCCCGGCCAGCGCCCGGTCCCCGAGTTCTCCAGCAACCGCGCGACCTGCATCGTCAGGGTGGAGCCGCCGGACCGGATTTCCTGCTGCCAAAGGGCCTGCGCCGCCGCACGCAGCAGCGCAACGGGGTCGACACCGGCGTGTCGGTAAAACCGCTTGTCCTCATAGGTGACCAGCATGTCCAGGTAACCGGCATCGACCTGATCAAGGCGCAATGCCAGGCGGACACGACCGTTTTCCACCGGGAACACCCGCATCAGCGCGCCGTGACGGTCATGCACCTCGACCGAGGTTTCAACCAGCACCGGCGGCAGCACCGTCGCCGCCACCCATCGGTCGAACCCGTCACGCAGACCGGCGGCCAGCCCTAGCGCAACCACCAGGGCGAAAAGACCATAGCGCCGGATCATGGCGTAACCGTCACCTCGCCGGTATCGGTGTTGGCGCGGTATTCGGGGCGGTACATGTCCTCGACCGTGGCGGCAGGATGGTGATAGGCACCCGGCGTCACCGCGCGCACCATATAGGCAAGGCGGAACGGCTCCGCGCTGCTGTGATTCACCGCTGCGATAAAGCGGTCACTGCGGAATTCGGCATTCTCCGCCTCCGCCGTCTGCAACCAGTCTAGGCTGCTGACCTCGCCCCCGCGCAACAGGTTCGGATTGTCGATCTCAAAGCCTGCGGGCAGCGGATCGTCCACGATCAGACGCGCCCCCACGTTCTCGAAAGGTGTCACCGTGATCACCACCACCAGCCGGTCACCCGAGGCAACCGGCCCGCTGACCGGCGCACCTTCGGGGGTGAAATAGCTTCGATCAATCGCATAGCCGTAGCCATCCGCCGCCGGCGGCACCTGCGGCACGCCATAGGCCGTCATGGTGATGTCGATGGGCGTGGCGCTGATGTTTTCGATCACCGACAGGCCCGATTGCCGGTCGCTCAGCCGTTTGATCACCGGCCCACGCGCCTCCTCACCGTCCACGCGCAGTGATGGCACCGCATCGGGTGAAGCAAGCGCATGGGCCGCCATCACCACCTGCGCGGCCTCCTGCGTCGACAGGCGCTTGTCCTCATTACGCACCCAGGAGATCAGCGTGGCAGGCTCAACCGCATTGCTGCCCGCCTCCGCGCTCAGCTTGAGCACGGCGGCGGTGTCCCGCAGGCTGGTGCCGAAGTCGGCACGATAGATGCGCCGCTGGTCCCTGTCGCGCAGCAACAGCACCCCCGCACGCCGGAACATCGCATCGGCGCGCACCGGATCGCCATAGGCGGCCAGCGCCGCGCCAATCTGGGCGGCAGCCAGCGGTGTGCCGAAATCATCGGCCTTTGTGTCAGCATAATATCGCAGATCACCCATGTTCGCCGCCCCCTCGCGGGCAAGCACCAGCAAGGCATAGGCGACGTCTTCGCCCCCGTTGTCGAAATCCGGGGCATAGGCGATGCGGTTGCGCAGGTTGTCCATGGCGATACCAAAGGCGGTATCGGGCACCTCGTAACCTTCACCCCGGGCCCGGGACAGGAAATCCGTCACATAGGCGTCCAGCCAAAATTCCCCCGAGGAGGCATTCCAGAGGCCGAAGGCCCCGTTGCTGGACTGCCGGGTCAGCACGCGCGCAATTGCAGCGTCGATCTTGGCGCGAATGCGCTCCGGCTCGCCCAGTCCGGCGGCTTCGGCCATGGATGACAGGTACAGCAGCGGCATCGCCGCCGATGTCACCTGTTCGGTACAGCCGTAGGGATAGCGATCCAGCTGCCGCAGCAGCCCCGGCACGTCGAAACGCGCCAGTGGTCCGGCCGTCAGGGTCGCCTCGCCCGTGCCGGGGCGCATGCCGGCAAAGACGTTGTTGTCGAAAGTAAAGGTCTCGCCCACGCCCAGCGCGAATTTGCGGGTGATGGCAGTTTCAGGATCGTTGTCACGCACCGGCATGGTCAGCACCTTGCGCAGGGTGGTGCCATCGGGGGTCTGCAGACTGACGGTAATCAACGGGTCGCCAATCTCGCGCCCGGTCACCGGTATCTCCAGACGCAGGGTGCCGTCCCGGTCCAGACTGACCCGCTGCGGCACATCCCCCAGGGCCACGGCGGCATCGGCCACCACGCTTAGCGGCATGTCACCTGCGGGGCCTTCGGCATGGACGAATTCCAGCAGCAGGCGGCTGTCGTCACCCGGGGCCAGGAACCGCGGCAGGGAGGCGGTGACCACAACCGGATCACGCGCGATCACATCCGTGTCGGCATCCCCCACGGCGCTGCCGGACCAGGCAACCGCCATCAGCTTGATCGTGCCGTTGAAGGAGGGCTTGATGATCTCGACCTCGGCCCGGCCATCGGGGCCCACGGCCACCGGACCGGCGAAGAAAGCCATCAGTTCCTCGGTCGGCGGCGGCGATTGCACCTGCGACCCGCCGGATGCATCCCCGCCCGAGCGGACCGCCCCCAGCGCGCCGTTCATCCCGTCGATGAGACGGCCATAGACATCGCGCATCTCGACGCCCAGCCGCCGTTGGCCAAAGTAATGGCCGTTCACGTCCGGCGCTTCGAACCGGGTGAGGTTCAGAATGCCCTGATCCACAGCCGCAAGGGTGACATATGCCGTCTCTCCCGGTTGCACGCCTTCGACCAAAACGGCGGCACGCATGGTGCCTGCCTGACCGTCCACTACCGCGGGGGTATCAAAGCTGACCTGCAGCTGCTTTTGCCCCGGCTCCACCGCGGCATGAACCAGCCCAAGACTGCGCGCCGGGTTCAGGCCCGCGCCCACATCCATGCCCCGCAGCACCGAAGCGGTCACATAGGCCCCGCTGCCCCAATCCTCCGTCACGGTCAGGGGCAGCACGTTCTCGCCCCTGGTCACGGCGACAACCTTGCGCTCGATCACCCGGTTGGACAGCACCGTCAGGATCGCGACACCATCGCCATCGGCCATCAGCCGCACCTGCACCGGATCGCCCACCGCAAAGACATCGGCATTGAGCGACATTTCCAGCCGGTCCGGCGTGTCGGTCTCGCCATCGCCCCCGTACCAGCCCGAATAGAACTGCACCGAGGACACCGCATAGGGCGTGCCAATGCGTTCCACGAGCAGCTCATATTCGCCCCATTGCGTCGGCGCGCTGATCCGCGCGGGTTCGGCCCCCAGCGCTGCCTCGCCGGTCGCGGCGCGGATGCGGCGCACGGTCGGCTCCCATTCCCAGCTGCCGTATTGCTGATACCATTGATAGCGCGTCTCGACCTTGTTCAGGGTCCAGCGGACCTGCATCGGGGCAGTGTCCCCCTGGGGTGTCACCGCGATCAGGTCAAATCCGGCATCGCCACCCTCTGGCAGGGTCCCCTCGAAGGCCGGTTTGATCCCGATCATCGTGGCCTGCGGCGTGACCGGTTGGGTCAGGCGGCGTTCGACCGGGCGGCCGGACCCTTCGGAGACCTGCAGGATGATCGCGGCCTCCAGCGGCAGCCCGGGGTCCTCATCAAGGGTGGGGAATTTCAACGCCAGCGTTGCTGTGCCTGCCGCATCGGTCACCGTGTCGTCCAGCGCAGAGGTGCGGGTGCCAAAGGCCGCATCATGCGGACCAAAGCTGTAACGCGCCCATCCCGGCAGGGACCGCGTTGCCCGCAGGCGCAGGTCGCCACGCACCGGCAGGTCGGCCCCCGGTGCACCGAACAGATAGCGCACATCCACCCGCAGGGGCGGGCGGCTGGCCAGCGTCAGGGGGGCGTCGGGCAGGGTCATCTCGAAATCGAGGCGCTCTGGCAGGAAATCCTCCACCAGCACGGTCTGGCTGGCCAGTGGCGGGGCATCCACATCCGACAGCACGTCGATGCGCCAGGCACCGCGCGGCACATCCCCGCCCAGCGGCAGGGCAAAGACATGGCCGCCGACCTTGGCATTCTGGCTGAGGTGGCGGAAATATTCGACGCCGTCGGGCCGCCTGAGGATCGCTGTCACCGGCAGGTCCGTCAGCGCAGCGGCCTGCCCGTCACGGGTCAGGGCAGTGGCATAGATCGTCTCGCCCACGCGATACGCGCCCCGGTCCGTCGTCAGGAACGTGTCGATGGGCGGCGCGGGCGGATTGCCCTCCACCCCACGGTCGGACAGATCGAAGGCCGGATCGGTCAGCGGCAGGAAGGCGATATCCGCCGTGCCATCCTCTGCCACCAGCAGCGCCGGTGCTGCGGCACCGGACCCGCGCGTCAGACCGGCGGCAAAACTGGCAAAACCCTCCGCATCGGTGGTCACCTCCCCCAGCACCGCGTTGGCGCGGGAAATCAGGCTTACCCGGATGCCCGCGCGCGGCGTGGCATCGGCCAGACGCCGCACAGCCACATGCAGCCCGTCGACACCGGACCAGGTCGACAGCCCCAGATCGGAGAGCACGAACCACTGGGTTGCCGCCGGATGGTCATAGGGGTCCTGCCCGGGCACCGCGGCGCTGAGCGCATAGATACCCGCAGGCTTGTCAGCCAGCACATCGCCCATCGGCAGCCGCGTTGTCATGTCCATATTCAGCTCGTTCCGGGTCTCGCCCTTGCCGCGCCAGACCTCCTGGGCAAGATCGCTGGAAAACTGCTCCTGCTCATAATAGCTGAGCGGACGGCCAAAATAGCTTTCCCGGATCGTGCGGACCAGATTGCGGTCGCTGACACGCAGCAACACGAGATCCAGATCGGTGACATTGACCGTCTCGACCGGCAAGGCGGCATCCGCCGCGCGTGGCAGCACGTAGGCACGGCCCGGAAACCGCACCTGCGGATCGCGGTCACGTATGTAAAGCCCGAGGCGCACATCCTTGTGCAATGTCTCACCGCTTTGCGCCGGCAGACCCTTGCGAAAGGTCACGTCATAGCGCGTTCCGTGTTCCACACCGTCGATGCACAGCTGGCTTTCGTCAGCCTGCACAACCAGACCGCGCTGCTCGACCTGGACGAAGGGTTCATAATCCTGCCCCACCTGCACCAGCTTTTCCGAGAATTCGGCACAGATGCGCGGGGCGGCGGCATTGTTGTCCACCCGGTGCTCCGTGATGCGAAAACCGTATTTTCCGATCGCATCGTCCAGTGCGGTTTCCAGCTCCTCCCGTGGCGACAGCGACAGCGCCAGCCGCAGCGCCGGGATCATGTCACGCCCGCGGCGGTTCTCCTCAAGCGCCAGTGCCATCGCCGACAGGGCATCGACCTGAACCGCCACATTATCCGCGCGCAGATAGGCGTTGGTCGCCGCCCGCAGCGCAACCCGGTTGCGCTCTGCCCGCTCGCTGTTGCGCAGCTGCTGCGCCCGCACCAGCGACAGCCGCGCCATGCGCGCCCACAGGTCGGCCCGATCGGTCGCCGCAACCGCCTTGCCCGCCCATGCCAGCGCATTTTCCGTATTGCCTGCCTGTTGCGCGCCGGTCATTGCGGCAATCAGGTCATCCGCCGTTTCCGGCCCAAAGGAATACCGCCGCGCATTGCTTGCGACCAGCGCCCGTGCATCTACCAGGTCTCTGCTGTCCAGGAACGACAGATCTGCCGCGCGCGCCGCTGCGATGGCCAAAACCGCCGGATCGGTCGCCACCTTGCGCGCCGACATGGCCCCCTCGTAGGGCTGCCGGTCGGATATGCCGGATTTCGGGAAACAGGCATTCGACCGCGCGTTGAAGGTAAAGGCGACGCAGGCATCCTGCGCGGAACAGGCACGCTGGCAGGCGTCCTGCGTGGTATCAAAAAGGTTGGTCAGGTCCGCGCCGTAAAAATCCACGTCGCGTGAAAACAGGAAACGATGCTCGGGCACCGCAGTTTGCGCCCAGAGCGGCCCGGTCAGCAGGAAAAGCAGCAAAAGAGGCAGACGCAGGATGCGGAAAATCGACATGACAAACTCCGGTTCTAAATGCGGCCATGGTCGCATGGCATCCGATTCCCGGCAAGGCTTCGCCATCCATTAGCAAGATGTTCACCATGTCCGGCGAAAGTGCGGGAAACCCGGGCAGAAGCCTTTCGGAGCATGGATGGACTTTGCCAGCAAACTGACGGAGGAACGGCGAAACCGCCTTGCGGCGGAACGGATGCTGGAACTCAAACAGGCGGAGCTTTTTGCCGCCAACCGCAAACTTGGCCTGCACGCCCAGCAATTGTCAGAAGAAATCGTCGAGACGCGGGCCGAAGTCGAGACCATTCGCGGCGAGAACCTGCGCGTCAAATCGGATCTTTCCGCCGCCAACCGGAAAATCGCGCTGACGGAACGACGGCTCTGGCAGTCCATCGAAACGATCAGCGACGGCTTCGCGCTGTTCGATGCCGACAATCAGATGATCATGGCGAACCAGGCCTATCTGTCGATCTTCGACGGGCTGGAGGTCGTGGCGCCGGGGATCAACTACGTCACCATCCTGCAATTGCTCACGGACGAAGGGATTGTGAACACCGAAGGGCTCTCGCCAAAGGAATGGCGTCAGATGATGACCTTGCGGCTGCAGGATCCGGCACCGGCGCCCAAGGTCATCCGGCTGTGGAACGATCAATACATCAAGCTGGTCGATCAACGCGGCTCCGGCGGTGACATGGTGACCCTTGGTCTCAACATCACAGCGACCGTGAATTACGAACAACAACTGGAAGAAGCCCGCGCCAGGGCCGAAAGCGCGACCCGGACCAAGTCTTCTTTCCTCGCCAACATGAGCCATGAGATCAGGACACCGATGAACGGCGTTGTCGGCATGGCCGATGTCCTGACAGAGACCGACCTGACAGAGGAACAGCGGCTATACGTCCAGACCATCAAGAATTCGGGTGAGGCGCTGCTGGTGATCATCAACGACGTGCTGGATTATTCCAAGATCGAGGCGATGAAGCTTGATATCCATCCCGAACCCTTCGACCTGGAGCGTGCCATTCACGAGGTCATGATGCTGTTGCAGCCCCTGGCCCGCGAAAAGGGTCTGAACCTGATGCTGGATTATGACATCTTCATGCCGACCCAGATGGTCGGTGACCCCGGGCGCATCCGGCAGGTGATGACGAACCTGATCGGAAATGCGGTGAAATTCACCGCCCGGGGGCATGTGATGATCCGTGTCACGGGCGTCCCCGATTCGGAAGGCCTGCAAAACCGGGTGCATATCACCGTCGAGGATACCGGCATCGGGATACCGGGGGATCAGCTCGCGCATATCTTCGGGGAGTTCAATCAGGTCGAAAACGAACGCAACCGGCAATTCGACGGCACCGGCCTGGGTCTTGCCATCTGCCAGCGTCTGGTCGAGCTGATGGGCGGCAGCATATGGGTCACCTCCGAAGAGGGACATGGTGCCTGTTTCGGCTTTGAACTGCCCATGGCGACCGGTGCGGTCGCTCTGCCCGACCTTGCGGCCCTGCCTGCCGGGATCGGCCATGTGATGATCGTGGACGACATCGGCACCAATCGCACCATTCTGGAACGGCAACTCAGGCAGTTGGGTGCCACGGTCACCGCCTGTTCAGACGGCGCTCAGGCGCTGGCGGCGATATCGTCGCAGATTGACGTGATCCTGACCGATCACAACATGCCCGGCATGGACGGCATGGAACTGGCCCGCGCCCTGCGTGACGGCGGCCATGATGCGCCGATCCTCCTGCTCAGCTCCAATCCCGACCTTGCGGAACAGGATCCGGCAAACACGTTGATTCAGGACGTGCTGCAAAAACCGGTGCCACGCGCGACCCTCTTTGCCCGGCTGGCCGCGCTTGGCAGCGGGGCGGAGGGCCCCGGCCCTGCAGAACTGCGGCCGATGCGCATTCTCGCGGCGGAAGACAACAGGACCAATCAGCTTGTTTTCAGCAAGATGATCAAGACGCTGGAGGTTGAACTGACATTTGCCAACAACGGCGAGGAAGCGGTGAAACTGTTCCAGGAGACCGCGCCAGACCTGATTTTCATGGACATTTCCATGCCCGGTATGGACGGGAAAGAAGCCACCCGTGCGATCCGCCGGTTGGAAAAGGAGACCGGCGGGCATGTGCCGATTGTGGCCCTGACCGCACATGCAATGGACGGCGACGACCACGGCATTCTGGCCGCCGGGCTGGATCACTATCTGACCAAACCCCTGCGCAAACCCGACATCCTGGGCCGGATCAGGGCGGCGCATGGGCCGGGCATGATCCCGCCCTTGCCCGCAGAAAGCGATCAGGCCGCCGGGTAGGGCCGCAGGAATACCGGCTTTTCAGGCGTCGATGCGCCGCGCTGCCAGACATAGCCGCCGGTGTCGAAATCGCGGATCGCCTCGGGGTCGGTCAACCGGTTCTGAATAATGAAACGGGCCATCGCACCGCGCGCCTTCTTGGCGAAGAAGCTGACGATCTTCGGCCCTTTGCCGTCGCCCTTGTCTTCCATGAATTGCGGTGTGATCACCCGCAGTTTCAGAGCGCTGGGCGCAACCGCGCCAAAGTATTCCTGGCTGGCGCAATTGATCAGCACCTCGCTGCCGATGGCCTGTGCCTGGGCGTTCAACGCCTTTGACAGCGTATCGCGCCAATAGTCATAAAGGTTGGTCCCACGCCGCGTCTTCAGCCTGCTGCCCATTTCCAGACGGTAAGGCTGGATGGCATCCAGCGGGCGCAGCACACCGTATAGCCCGGACAGGATGCGCAAATGGTCCTGCGCCCAGATCATTTCCTCCGCATCAAGGCTGCCTGCCTCAAGCCCCTGATAGGTATCGCCGGCAAAGGCCAGCGCCGCAGGGCGCGTGACATCCGCTGCCGGGGCCTCTTCGAAGGCCTGGAACCGGTCCCGGTTCAGCCGCGCGAGGTCGTCCGACAGGTCCATGAGGCCCTTCAGCTTGCCCAGTGTCAGGTTGCGCGCGGTCCTGGCCAGCCGCACGGCATCCTCCTGAAAATCGGGCTGTGTCGTCGCCACTTCGCGCGCGTCCCAGTCCAGTCTCTTGGCAGGCGAAATCACCACCAGCATCGGCCCACTCCCCTTGATGTGCCACCGACCTACCGCGCAGGCCCGGAAAGGTCCAGAATGCCAGATGCACTTTTGACCGCACCCCGCTCAGGCCCGTGCCTGCTGACAGAAATTGTCGCTACCCTCGGCTAGGATGTTCACATCCCGCAATGTGAAAGGACAAATCCATGCTGACCCTCTACCACGGCCCCAATACCCGCTCGTCCCGCATCATCCGCCTGCTGATGGAAATGGAAGTGCTCGATCAGGTCGAGGTTCGTGTCGTCGGGCTGATCCGCCAGGGCAACATCGGCGCGCCGGACCCGGCCAATCCGCACCCCGAGGGCAAGGTTCCGCTTCTGGTTCACGACGGCACGGCGATCCGTGAAAGCAATGCAATCATGCTCTATCTCACCGATCTTTTCGACAGTCCGATGGGCATTCCCATCGGCGACCCCCGGCGCGGCGAATACCTCAGCTGGCTGGCCTACTACGGCAATGTCGTCGAACCGGTTCTGGTGGGCAAATTCGCCGAAATCGATCATCCCGCCTACTTCGCAACGTTCCGTGGCCTGACCGAGATGGGTCAACGGCTGGCAGAAGCGCTGGCGGACCGACCTTTCCTGTTGGGCGACCGCTTTACCGCAGCCGATCTTATCATGGTCTCGGCCTTCACCTTTGCACCGCAGATGGCCCCGGATATCCCTGCCGTGCGGCAATGGATCGAGCGGTGTCAGGCACGACCATCAGCTGCGGCCCTGCAAAAACACGAAGAGGCGCTGGCAGCCGAAACCTCGGCCGCCTGAAACCGCTCTACCGTTCCGAAAGAATATCCAGGAACGCCGCGCCGAACCGTTCGGCGCGGCGTTCGCCCAGCAAACGCTCCAGCGCCGCGTCATCCGCATTGTGCATCTGCGCCACCTTGGCCAGCAGGGACGCGGAGCAGCTTAATGGTTTCTCCGTGCCCTCTTCGCCGCGCGCCAGATCCGCCTGCACTGCCAGCAACCGGTCATAGACCGATCCCGCCGAGCGGCCCGCCAGCTTGCGCCGGGTGGGGTGCATCGCTTCGGCCTCGCCGTTGATGACGCGCAGGAAATCCGCGCCGTAGTTCTCCAGCTTCTTGGCCCCGACCCCACCGATGCGCGCCATCCCGTCCAGGTCGCGGGGGCGCGTCTCGGCCATTTCGATCAAGGTGCGGTCGGTAAAGATGATATAGGCAGGCACCTTGGCCGCTTCAGCCAGCGCGCGCCGCTTGGCCTTGAGCGCAGAGAGCAGAGGTGCATCCTCTTCGCTGACCATCGCCTTGACCGCCGGGCGGCGTGACCCGCCGGCAGCCTTGATCGTGTCGCGGCGCAGGCTGATCTCCGCTTCGCCGCGCAGGATCGGCAGGGCGGCATCTGTCATGCGCAATGCGCCGTGGCGTTCCGGGTCGGGTCGGATCAGGTCGTGGCCCATCATCTGCCGGAACACGGCCTGCCACTGGCGGCGGTCATATTCCCCGCCCACGCCGAATGTCGGCAGACCGTCGTGGCCGCGTGCCTTTACCTTGTCGGTCTCGACCCCGAGCAGAATGTCGATCAGATGGCCCGCGCCGAACCATTCTTCGGTGCGCAGGATCGCGGACAGGGCCTTGCGCACCGCCGTGGTGCCGTCAAAGACCTCCGCCGGCGTGTCGCAAAGGTCGCAGCGCCCGCAGGTCACGTCATGTTCATCAAAATAGGCCAGCAACTGTTTGCGCCGGCAGGTCAGCGCCTCGGCCAGGCCCAGAAGAGCGTTCAGCCGCGCATGGTCCGCCGCACGGCGCTCAGGCGGGGCCAGCCCCTCGTCGATCTGGGAGCGGCGCAGGCGGATGTCATCGGGGCCGAACAGGGTCAGCGTTTCCGCCGGGGCGCCGTCGCGGCCCGCACGACCGATTTCCTGGTAATAGGCCTCGATCGACTTGGGCAGGTCGGCATGGGCCACCCAGCGGATATCCGGCTTGTCCACGCCCATGCCAAAGGCCACCGTGGCGCAGACGATCAACCCATCTTCCTGCTGGAACTGTCGCTCCGCGATGCGCCGGTCCTCGGCCTCCATCCCGCCGTGATAATGGATCGCTTTCTGCCCCGCCTCACGCAGCGCCCTTGCAATGCCTTCGGTCTTGGCCCGCGTGCCGCAATAGACGATGCCGGATTGACCGGGCCGGGCCGCGGCAAAGTTCAGGATCTGGTCACGCGGCTTGTTCTTGGCGGCAAAGGCCAGGTGGATGTTGGGACGGTCAAACCCCCGCAGGAAGGCGCGCGGCGCCTGCCCGTCAAACAGCTTTTGCACGATCTCTGTCTGAGTCTCGGCATCTGCCGTGGCGGTGAAGGCCGCCAGTGGCACATCCAGCGCGCGGCGCAGCTCTCCGATGCGCAGGTAGTCGGGGCGAAAGTCATGGCCCCATTGGCTGACGCAATGCGCTTCATCCACCGCAATCAGGTTGACACCGACCCGGCGCAACATGCCGGTCACCGATCCGGCCGCCAACCGCTCGGGCGCCATGTAAAGCAGCCGCAGCGTTCCGGCCTCCAGCCCCTCCCAGACGGCATCGGTCTCTTCGGGGGTGTTACCGCTGGTCAGGGCGCCTGCGCCCACACCCGCCTCCTGCAAGGCGCGAACCTGATCGCGCATCAGCGCGATCAGCGGCGAGATGACCACCGTCACCCCGTTGCGCAGCAGGGCAGGCATCTGGAAACACAGGGATTTCCCGCCACCCGTGGGCATGATCGCCAGCACGTTCTCACCCGCTGTCACCGCCTCGACGATCTCCTGCTGGCCGGGGCGAAAGGCATCAAAGCCGAATACGTCACGTAGCAGCGCGGTCGCGCCCGATGCGGTGGCGGTCATGAAAAACCCTGTTGGATAAACTGTTATGCCACGCAGAATCCCACAGCGGCCCGGGGGGAACAACCCCGTTTAAAGCGCCCGATCTTTTATCTGAATCATCGTGACACGAATGTCCCGAGAACGCCGCAGGCGTGGCAGGGTATTCTTGTCACAGGTTTAAGGTCGGGCGCTATAGGCCTGGCAGTCAGCTAAAATGCGGTTCAGTAGAACATCGGCGCATTGTTCACCAGGACGATGCGAAGCACCGCAACCGCGATCAGCACGACCAGCGGGGCAAGGTCGAGCCCGCCCATTGGGGGAATGATCTGCCGCACACGGGAATAGACCGGTTCCAGCAGCCGGTTGAGGCCGTCCCAAATCTGCGCCACCAGCGGCTGCCGCAGGTTCAGCACCTGGAAATTGATCAGCCACGACATGATCACATGCGCGATGACGATGAAATAGACGATGTTCAGCAGCAACATCAGGATCTGGAACAACGACGTCATGGGCGGCCCTTTCTTGCGATTGCGGCAGAGGTAAGCACAGAAGCACAAATACACAAGAGTGCCGCAAGGTTCATGGTTGACCCTTGCCTGCATAGTTGCACCTGTCGGGCAAAGGAGTCTGCCCATGTTCCCATTTGTCCGCGTCATCTGGCATGTGTTGAAAGCGCGGCGCCAGCCGCCCCTTGCAACCCTGACCGAGGCCCACATCAGCCGGCATATGTGCTGGCCGCACGATCTGGACTTCTGGCTGGAACTGAACAACGGCCGCGCCCTGTCGCTTTATGACATCGGACGCATCGCCATGGCGCAGCGGGGCGGGCTGATCGACGTTTTGCGGCGCGAGCGCTGGGGCCTGACAATGGCCGGATCGTCGACCCGTTTCCGGCGGCGCATCCACGGCTTCGAAAAGTTCGAAATGCGCAGCCGCGCCGTATGCTGGGACGACAAGTTCATCTACCTTGAACAGAGCATGTGGAAAACCAACGGCGAATGTGCAAGCCATGTTCTCTACCGGGCTGCCGTGACGGACAGTAACGGCATCATCCCCCCGCAACGGGTGCTGGAGGCGATGGGGCAGGAAGCGGTTTCCCCCGAAATGCCCCATTGGATCAGCGAATGGTGCAAGACCGAGGCACTGCGCCCCTGGCCCCCGATGCCCGATGTCGTGCCAGCCCATCCATAGCCGGTTTTCCGGGCGCGGCTGATCAGCCGCACACCGGATCCGCAACTCCGCAAAGCCGGCCCGGCCAAAAGCAATTCTTGCGAAAGATGCGCCTTCCTGCTCTACCCTTCCGCAACGGAAACGGGGGGCTACATGGCGACGATCACAGCGCGTAAACGCATTTGGGGCTGGTATTTCTTCGACTGGGCCAGCCAACCCTACAATACGCTGATGCTGACCTTCATCTTCGGCCCCTATTTCGCGCAGACCGCGACAGCCGCCCTTGTCGCGGACGGCATGGCGCTGGATGTGGCAAAGGCGCAGGCCCAGGCCTATTGGGGTTACGGTCTGACCGCGACAGGCATCCTGATCGCCCTGCTGGCCCCGGTCCTGGGTGCGGTTGCGGATAGTTCGGGCAAGCGCATGCCCTGGATCTGGCTCTTTTCGGCACTTTACGTGATCGGCTCGGCCGGCCTGTGGTGGACGGCACCGCAGGATTTCTCGATCCTCTGGGCCCTGTTCTTTTTCGGCATCGGCCTGATCGGGATGGAGTTTGCCACGATCTTCACCAATTCCTACCTGCCAGAGCTTGACCAGGACCCCGGTGAACGCGGGCGTATTTCCGGCTCCGGCTGGGCATTCGGCTATGTCGGCGGGGTGGTGGCGCTGATGCTGATGATCGCCCTGTTCCAGGCAGGCGACAGCGGCAAGACGATGGCGGGCATGGCACCGCTCTTTGGCCTCGACACCGCGACAAAGGCCGACACCCGTATCGTCGGACCGCTGACAGCCATCTGGTATGTGCTCTTCATGATCCCCTTCTTCCTCTATACGCGCGATATCCCGAAACCGAACCCGGTGCGTTATGAACTGGGCAAGGGGCTGTCGGACCTCGCGCGCACCCTGCGCAACCTGCCGCGCCATCCGTCGCTGATGGCCTACCTCGGTTCCTCCATGTTCTACCGCGATGCGCTGAACGGCATGTACACCTTCGGCGGCATCTACGCGCTGGGGGTCTTGAACTGGAGCATTATCGACATCGGCATCTTCGGCATTCTCGCCGCCATCTCGGGCGCGATATTCTGCTGGATCGGCGGACGCGTGGACCGGCGCGTGGGGCCGATGCCGGTCATCATCTTCTGCTGTGTGACGCTGATCCTGACCGCCATCCTGATCATCTCGCTCACCCCGACATCCGTGATGGGCATCGACGTGGGTGCCGGATCCGCGCTGCCCGACATCACCTTCTATCTCGCCGGTGCGCTGATCGGCGCGGCGGGCGGTGCGTTGCAGGCGTCATCACGCAACATGCTGACCCGTCAGGGTAACCCCGACCGCATGACCGAGAGCTTCGGCCTCTATGCGCTGTCGGGCAAGGCCACCTCCTTTCTTGCGCCAATGCTGATTGCGGTGATGAGCGATGTGACCGACAGCCAGCGGCTGGGCATTACCCCCGTGGTGGGGCTGTTCATCATCGGGCTGATCCTGTTAGCATGGGTCAAGCCAAACGGAGATTTCTCGAAATGATCCTGACCCGCATCCTCGGAACTGCCGCCATTGCCTTTGCCCTCGCCTCGTGCGGTGGCGGATCGCGCGACATCAGCGGCAACCGCGAAGCGCTGCCGACCATCGGCTCCTCCGGCGGCGCCCTGTCCAATGTCGAGGCGAAACGGCTTTTCGGCGCAAAGAGCTTTGCCTCCACGCAATCGCCCGCTGCTTACGGCAGCTATGCCAAGGGATGCCTGGCCGGCGGCGTGGAACTGCCCGAAACCGGGCCGACCTGGCAGGCCATGCGCCTGTCGCGCAACCGCAACTGGGCGCACCCCGAAACCATCGACATGGTCAAGAAACTCTCCGCCTATGCCGCGACGCAGCCGGGCTGGGCCGGGCTCTATATCGGTGACATGAGCCAGCCGCGCGGCGGCCCGATGCTGACCGGCCACCGCAGCCACCAGATCGGCCTGGATGCCGACATCTGGATGCTGCCGCCCAAATCGCTGGGCCTCAGCCGCCAACAGCGCGAAAGCATCTCTTCCGTCTCCCTGCGACGTGCGGAAGGGGCCTATGTGAACAGTTCCTGGACACAGGCCCACCACAATATCATCAAGGCCGCCGCCAAGGATCCCCGCGTCGAACGGATCTTTGTCTTCCCCGGTGCCAAGGTGCAGATGTGCGCCGATGAAAAGGGTGACCGGGGCTATCTGCGCAAGATCCGCCCCTGGTACGGCCACCATTATCATTTTCACGTCCGCCTCGCCTGTCCCAAGGGCGCGCGCGGCTGTGTCAACCAGACGCCACCGCCAGCCGGTGACGGCTGTGCCGATGCGGTGCAGTGGCAGCAGAACATCCTGAACCCGCCACCGCCCAAGAAGGCCGACCCGGACGCACCGCCCCCGAAAAAGCGGCGCGAGCTGGTGCTGGCCGACCTGCCGGCACAATGCAAATCCGTCCTCGAAAACTGATCCTGTCCATCGCGGCGGCCCTGGCCTGTGCATCCCTCGCACAGGCCGAGGGGCTGCGCCTGACGTCCAATGTCCTTTGGTCCCTGCCGGACCCCTGGTTCGGCGGCTTTTCCGGGATGGAGATCGGCGCGGATGGCAACACCGCCTATCTGGTGACGGACCGGTCCAGCCTGGTCCGTGTCAGGCTGATCCGCCGCGCGGGACAGATTACCGCCATCCAGACCCTCAGCCGCAAACCGCTGGCGTACCTCAGCGGTAAGCCGCTGCGCAACAACGCCGCCGATTCCGAAGGTCTGGCGATTTCGGCGGATGGCGCCGCCTATGTCTCCTTTGAACATGATCACCGGGTCGGACGCGTGAACCTTCAAACCGGGGCCGCGGGCCGCCTGCCCGATCACCCGGATTTCGCAGGCTTTCCCCGCAACAACGGGCTCGAAGCGCTGGCAGTCCACCCCGATGGAAGCCTCTTCGCCATTCCGGAAAACAGAGGTCCAGAACGCGATGGTTTCCCCATCTACCGCTTTGACGGCAAGCGCTGGCGCGTGACCGGGCATATCCCCCGGCGCGGCCCCTTCCTGCCGGTCGGCGCGGATTTCGACGCGGATGGTCTGCTCTATCTGGCCGAACGCACCGTGACGCCGCTGGGCTTCCGCACCCGTATCCGCCGCTTCAACCTTGCAGCCCCTGGCCTGGGTGAAACCACGCTGCTCACCACCCTGCCCGGACGGTTCGACAACCTGGAATCCCTGAGCCTCTGGCGCGATCCGGCGGGAAACACACGGATCACGATGATCTCCGACGACAACTTCCTGCGCATCCAGCGGACCCAGATCGTCGAATTCGTTCTGACCAAATAACTTGCAAGCACGCCGCTATGCCACTAAAGCCGCCCTGCCCGGGGATGCTCCACGGGCCAAGTCGCCGCACCCTTGCAAAAAACGGTTCAAACATGACACGCACATTTCTCCCCGGCATCCTTGCCATGGCCGCCATCGTCGTGGCCTCCAATATCCTGGTCCAGTTCCTGTTCGGCCAATGGCTGACATGGGGCGCCTTCACCTATCCGCTGGCCTTTCTGGTCACCGACATCATGAACCGCGTCTATGGTGCCTCCGCCGCCCGCCGCGTCGTCATGGTGGGTTTCGTGGTGGGCCTTGTCTGCTCGCTGATCGGCACGCAGATCATGGGTGAATTCGGCCCGCTGGTCACGCTGCGTATCGCCGCCGGTTCCGGCGTCGCATTCCTTGTGGCACAGCTGATCGACGTCTCGGTCTTCGCCGCGCTGCGTGGCGGCAAATGGTGGCGCGCGCCGCTGGTCAGCACGCTGGTCGGCAGCAGCATCGACACCGCGCTGTTCTTTTCCATCGCCTTCGCGGGCAGCCTCAGCTTTATCCACCCGGCCACCGATGTCTCCTGGGCGGCGGAAACGCTGCCGCTTCTTGGCGTTGGCCCCATGGCCCCGCTCTGGGTTTCGCTCGCCATCGCGGATTGGTCGGTAAAACTCTCCATCGCGCTGATCGCGCTGATCCCGTTCCGGATCATCACCGCCCGGCTGACCCGGACGGCCTGAACAGGCTTCTTCATGCCGGAAATACTCAGCGGACATGGGGGATAACCTCCCCCATGCCTAAAAATGAATCACGCGCAGTGCAGCCGCAGCGCAGGATCACGCCTGCTGCAAAAAATCTCTTTGCGTTTTGAAAAACCTGTGCAAACCTGAGGTTGAGTTCAACAAATGTAAAGGAGGTGATCCAGTGTCAAGAAAGGTATTGGAGCGAGGTGTCGGAACAGCTTGGAGGACCTCCTGCTAGGGCAGCCCCTGGCAGCTGAAATCCCGAGTGGACAGACGGTCTAACCGACCCACCTCCTGAAACCATTCGCCAAACCGACAATTGGGCCGCTCCGACCGGGGCGGCCCTTTTCATGTTCAATTCGCCCGCGCCAGATGCAAAGATACGAAAATGCTGAGGATCACCGATACCATCGCCATTCAGGACTGGGAGCTCACGGAGAATTTCGTGCGCGCCTCTGGTCCGGGCGGCCAGAACGTCAACAAGGTGGCAACCGCCGTCGAACTGCGTTTCGAGGCGGCAACTTCGCCCTCCCTGACCGGCCCCGTGAAAGCGCGCCTGCGCCGTCTTGCCGGGCGCCGCTGGACGAACGAGGGCGCGCTGATCCTGCAATGCGATGAAACCCGCAGTCAGGCCCGGAACAGGGATATTGCCCGCGACCGTCTGGCCGAGCTGATCAAAAAGGCCCTGACCCCGCCCAAGCGCCGCATCCCCACACGCCCGACGCTGGGATCAAAGAAGCGCCGCCTGAAATCGAAAAAGGTCCGGGGAGAGGTCAAGGCCATGCGGGGCAAGGTCGACCCATTGGATTAAAGGTGATGCATGATGCTTCAGGTATTTCGTCAGGTGCCATGATCCCTGCGCAGGATGTAGATATCCATGATCCATCCATGCCGCGCCCGCGCCTCGGCCCGCATCTGAACGATCCGCTCCGCGACGTCGGCCAGCGGGCCTTCGCAAACGATCTGCTCCGGCATGCCGACGTATCCGCCCCACCAGATATGCACCCCTCCGGAGTCGATATCGGCAAAGGCGCAGGTGCCGTCCAGCATCACCACCAGCGTGTCGATCCCGTCAGGCCAGCCCGCATCCCGCAAGCGCCGTCCCGTTGTCACGACAAAGGGCGCCCCGATCTCGTTGACCGGAATGGCATGGGCCGCTGTCAGCGCCTGCAATGACGTGATGCCGGGGATCACCTCGACCTGCGGTGGCGGGTCCAGCCGCGCGGCAATCCGCAGGGTGCTGTCGTAAAGCGACGGATCGCCCCAGACCAGCAGCGCCACCCGTGCCGCCTCCGGTTGCTCTGCCATCGCTCCGCGCCAGGCCTCGGCAATCGCGTCATGCCAGTCATCCACCCGACGCCGGTAATCCGCTGTTGCCGCGTTGCGGGCCGGCAAGTCGAATTCCACGAGACGCGTGGCCTCGTTTTCCAAAACCTCGTCGCAGATGGCGCGGCGCAGCTCTGCAAGGTCATCCTTGCCCGGTCCCTTGCGCGGGATCAGGATCAGGTCCTGCGCGTTGATCGCCCGGATGGCCTGCAACGTCAGATGCTCGGGGTTGCCCGTGCCGATACCGATCAGGGTCAGTTGCACCGCGCTCATCCCGGAATCCGCGCGATGGCTTTCATCCGCAACCCGCCCAGCACCCGCGCATCTGCAAAAGTGCCATCGGATGATGCCGCATATAGTGCCGCAAACCGTTGCAGATCCCCCAGATCATCCGACGTGATGTCGCCAAACAGATAGGCCACCTTGCCCGTCACCCGAAAGGCAACGGTCTGCGGCCGGGTGCAGCCGGACATGCAGTCGATCTGCTTCACCTCCTCTTCCGGCAGGCCACGGCGCATCATCTCGACAAAACCCGTGCCTTCCGGACAGGAACCGCAGACAAACACCGTCACAACCCCGGCTCCGCCAGCGCGCCGTAATAGATCAGCGCCGGTGTGGTGCTGGTGGTTGTCTCCAGATAGGCCGCAAGTGTCGCGATGGTGAACCACTGCAGCTTTTCCGCTGGCGTCGACACCGCCTCGGCCAGCAGGGCAGGGGTATCGGGGGACAGCCCATGGTCCAGCAGGCGCACCGCCAGACCCGGAAAGGTCCGCTTGCCCATGTAGATCACCGTCGTGGCCAGCGGATCGGCCAGGGCCGCCATGTTCACATCGGGCGGCAGGTCGCCGGTCACATCCGCACCGGTGATGAACTGCACCCGCCGCGCCGTCAGCCGCCGGGTCAGCGGGATGCCCGCAACCGCAGCCCCGGCAGAAGCCGAGGTGACACCGGGTATGATCTCGAACGGGATGTCGGCAGCACGCAGGGCGGTGATTTCCTCCTCCAGCCGGCCAAACATGCCACTGTCGCCGGATTTGAGCCGCACGACACGCATGCCCGCGGCGGCGTGGTCCACCAGAACCCGGCTGACATGATCCTGCTTGGGCGAGGCCCGTCCGGCGCGTTTGCCCACGCCGATCAGATCGGCATCTGCATGGGCATGTTCCAGAATCGGCCCCGAACTGAGGTCGTCGAACAATACCACCTCGGCCTTTTGCAGCCGGTCCACCGCCTTGACGGTCAGCAGCTCCGGATCACCGGGGCCGGAAGAGACAAAAGAAACAAAACCGCTCATCAGCCGTCACCGATCATGTGAAAGAACGTACCTGTCGCAACGCCGCCCCCCTCGAACCGGCGCACCGATCCGGTTTCCGGCACCTCCAGATCGTTGCTGTCGGTGATCCGGGCCAATGGCGCGTCGGGCTCTTCGAGGATGGTGGCATAGTGAAACTCATGCCCGCGCAGACGCCCCCGTATGGTCTGGCCGGGAATGGCCGCGTTCAGCTCGGCCTTTCGGTAGCCGAGGTGCATCTTCCGCTTGGCAAAGGATGTTTCCAGCCCCAGCAACCCAACCATACGGTGGCGAATGCCGTCCTTGTCCACCAGCCCGGCCCCCATGGCCATATAGCCACCGCATTCGCCATGGACCGGCCTGGTCTGCGCAAACTCGATCAGGCCTGCGCGAAATCTCTCTGCCCCGGCCAGCTTGCCCGCGTGCAATTCGGGATATCCGCCCGGCAACCAGCAGACATCGGCACCGCTGTCCGGTGCTTCATCCGCCAGCGGCGAAAAGGGCATCACTTCTGCTCCGGCGGCGTGCCATCCGGCCAGCAGATGCGGATAGACAAAGGCGAATGCATTGTCCTGCGCCAATGCAATTCTCTGTCCCGGCGGGACGATCTTTGCCGGTGGTGGCGCCTTCGACAATGTGCCTGCCGCCGCTGCGCGCAGGGCCGTCAGATCAACATGTTCAGAGATGAATGCAGCGGCATCGGCCAGGATCTGCGGCAGGTTTTCCTGCTCGCCTGCCTGTACCAGCCCCAGATGCCTTTCGGGCAGTTCGACCCCGTTCTGCCGGGGCAGGGAGCCCAGCACCCGAATGCCCACCTGTTCCATGCCTGCGCGCACCAGCGTATCATGCCGGGGCGAGGCGACACGGTTCAGCACCACGCCTGCCAGGGTCACATCCGGCCGCATGTCGCGAAACCCGCGTGCAGTGGCCGCAACGGATTGCGCCGCTCCGGAGACATCCAGCACCAGCACCACGGGCCAGCCCATATGCGCCGCAATGTCGGCGCTGGCCCCGTTGCCACAGGCCCCGGGAACGGCCACGCCATCGAACAGCCCCATCGACCCTTCCGCCAGGATCAGGTCCGCCCCGGTGGCGTTGCCCACCAGCCCGTCAATCACGGCGCGGTCCATCGACCAGCTGTCAAGGTTATAGGAGGCCAAACCAGACGCCGCCGTATGGAACGCGGGATCAATGTAGTCCGGCCCGCTCTTGAACGGTTGCACCTTCAGCCCCTGCGCCCGGAATGCCGCCAGCAGCCCCAGCATCAGCGTGGTCTTGCCCGTCCCCGAGGAGGGGGCAGAGATCATCAGCCCGGGCGGGATCATTCCGCCGTCTCCGGAAAACGCGGATCGGTGCCGACCGGTCGGAACCGACGGTCGTAATCGCCGGCGTAAAGCCTGCTCTCGCCGAAATCCTCTGCCCCGATCGCATGGCCCACGAGGATCAGCGCCGTGCGCTCCATCTCTTCGCCGATGGCGGTCTGCAGGGTGGCAAGGGTGGCCTTGACCACCCGCTGATCCGGCCAGCTTGCCCGCCAGACCACGGCTACCGGACATTCCGCGCCATAATGCGGTGTCAGGTCGGCCACCACCTTTTCCAGCACATGAACCGACAGGTGGATCGCAAGCGTCGCGCCGGTGCGCGCAAAGTTCTCCAGCGCTTCGCCCTCCGGCATCGCGGTCGCACGGCCCGAAGTGCGCGTCAGCACCACCGACTGCACGACACCCGGCAGGGTCAGCTCCGCGTTCAGCGCCGCAGCGGCGGCGGCAAAGGAGGGTACGCCCGGTGTCACGTCATAGGGAATATCCAGCGCCTGCAACCGGCGCAGCTGCTCGCCCATCGCGGACCAGACCGACAGGTCGCCGGAATGCAGCCGCGCAACGTCATGGCCCGCCGCATGGGCAGCTGCAATTTCCGCAACGATCTCGTCCAGCGACATCCGCGCGGTGTTCACGATCCGCGCGCCATCCGGGCAGTGCGCCAGCAAGGCCTCGGGCACCAGCGACCCGGCATAGAGGCACACGGGACAGGCCGCGATCAGGTCACGTCCCCGCAATGTGATCAGGTCAGGCGCGCCGGGGCCTGCGCCGATGAAATGAACTGTCATGTTTTCCTTCTCAACTTTCAGCAAGGGCCGCCGTGGCCATACCATCGCCCGACACGACCCGTTGCGCAACCAGCCGCGCCTGTGGCCCTGCTGCGGCCAGCGCCGCGGCCTCTGCCAGCGATCCGGTGCCGAACCGGTCCTGCATCCGTTCCGATTGCGTCGGGGTGATCATCTGTCCCAGGTCCTGCGCCGTAATGCCCAGACCGGGCAGACCCAGCACCTGCGCGAACTCGCGAAACACTTTCTCCCGCGCCTTGGCGGCTTCGGTCACCACCGCGTCAATGCCGCCGCCCCCTGCCGCGTCCAGAACCTGCTGCAACGCATCCTGAAGGCTGGCCAGATCGGCTGCCGCGCGAAACCCGATGCCGACAACCCTCACAGGACCACGCTCCATTGCACCACCGGGCGCGCGGCCTGCCAGCCGCGCAGACGGCCCAGCGGTGCCGCTTCCGCCAGCTCGATCCGCAGCAGGCTGCCACCCCTTTCACCATGCAAACGGGCGAACCGCGCCTCGGTCTCCAGCGTGACGCCATTTGCGACCAGCCGCGTGCCCCTGGGCAAAATGTCGAACAGCGCCCCGAACAATGCGTCACTGCCGCCACCCCCTACGAACACCGCATCCGGCGCCGGGCGGTCCGCGATCAGCGCGCGCACATCCCCGTGATGCACCGTCAGGCGATGGGAAAGGCCGAACTGACTGGCGTTGCGGATGATATTATCGGCCCGCGCCTCATGCTGTTCGAAGGCAATCGCCAGCCCCCCGGCCAGGCACCATTCGACCGAGATGGAGCCGGACCCGGCACCGATATCCCACAGAACCTCTCCCGGACGCGGGGCCAGTGCGGACAGGGTCAGGGCCCGAACGGGCCGCTTGGTGATCTGGCCGTCATGGGCAAAAAGATCATCCGGCAGGCCGGAACTGCGCGGCAGGCCCACCCCGGCGGGCAGCGCCACCGCGACAGCCACGGGGGCCGCAACATCAGTCAGGTCATAGGCTTGCGCGGTGGTTTCCCGCACCCGCTGCTCCGCGCCGCCCATACGTTCGCAGACATGGATCCGGGCCTGCCCCGCGCCTTCTTGGGTCAGCCATTGCGCCAGTTCGGCAGGGGCGGCACCGTCACGCAACAGGCAGATGAACCGCGCCTCGGGTGTCAGCACCGCGCGCAATTGCGCAAGTGGCGCGGCATGCAGGCCGTGGCAGGTCACATCCTCCAACCGCCAGCCCAGCGCGCCTGCCACCCATGAAAACGTCGAGGGCGCGGGCAGCACGCACCATTCGCCAGGATCCAGATGCGCCGACAGGCTGCCGCCCGCCCCGAACCAGAACGGATCGCCAGAGGCCAGCACGACAACCCGCCGCCCCTTTGCCGCCAGCACCGGCCCAACCGAAAACGGCACCGGCCAGGGCGCTCCCCTGCCCCCTGCGTTTACCAGATCAAGATGCCGGGGCCCGCCAAAGATCACCTCGGCGGCGTCGATCGCAGCCTGACTTGCGGGGGGCAGCTGCGCTGCGCTATCGTGCGGCATTCCAACGATGCTGAGCCACGGGTCACCCATCATGCACATCCTTTTGCTGGGCGGCACAACCGAGGCCAGCCAGATGGCCAGACAACTGGCCGAGGCCGGGATGAACGCCACGTTCTCCTATGCCGGACGCACGCAATCCCCGGCCGCGCAACCGCTGCCGCAGCGCACGGGCGGTTTCGGCGGTGTGCCGGGGCTGACGCGATACCTGCGCGACGCGGGCATCACCCATGTGATCGACGCCACCCATCCTTTTGCCGCAGGAATGAGCCGCAATGCCCATGCCGCCTGCACCGCGACGCAGACACCGCTGATCCGGCTGGAACGTCCGCCCTGGCAGGCCGGGCCAGGCGATGACTGGCAGCAGGTCGCGACAGTCGAAGACCTGCCCGCCGCGCTGCCGCACAAACCGTCCCGCGTATTTCTGGCGATTGGCAAGCAGCAGATCGGCCTTTTTGCGGCGCGGCCGCAGCACCATTACCTGCTGCGCCTTGTCGATGCGCCCGAGGCACCGCTGCCGCTGCCGGATACCGCCGTGATCCTGGCGCGTGGCCCCTTCGCGCTGGCGACAGACACCGCGCTGCTGCGCGATCATGCGATCACCCATGTGGTCTGCAAGAATGCCGGCGGCAGCGGCGCACGCGCCAAGATTGACGCGGCCCGCGCCCTGGGCCTGCCCGTAATCATGGCCCAGAGGCCCGCCCTGCCCGGCAACACCATCGCGCATGACGTGGCGCAGGTGATGTCCTGGCTGACTCATGTGGTCGAACGCGGCGTATAGACGTAGCGCCCGACAACCCGCGTCTGCGAATTTCCCAGCAGCACCACGGTCTGCATATCCGCCATCTCTGCCGTCGCCTCGGCCAGTGTCACGGTGTTCAGCGCCTCGTCCGGGCGGCTGATCGCGCGGGCAAAGGTCACCAGCCGTTGCGGTGCGCATTCCTCGCGCAGGATCGCCAGGGCATCGCCAAACTGGTGGGGGCGCGACCTGGAACGCGGGTTGTAGAAGGCCATGGCAAAATCGGCCTGCGCGGCCAGCCGCAGGCGGCGTTCGATCACCGACCAGGGCTTGAGGTTGTCGCTGAGGTTGATGGCACAGAAATCATGCCCCAAGGGCGCACCCGCGCGGGCAGCGGCGGCAAGCATCGCGGTGATGCCGGGCAGCACCCGAATGTCGGCATCCGCGAACTGCGGCTTGCCTTCCAGCGCCTCGAAGACAGCAGAGGCCATGGCAAAGACCCCCGGATCACCGCCCGACACCACCGCCACGCGACGGCCCTCGGCGGCAAGCGTCAGGGCATGGGTGGCGCGGTCGATCTCGACCCGGTTGTCGGTTGGATGCAGGGTCAACCCGTCACGGGGCGCCACGCGCTTCACGTAAGGTATATAACCGATCACGTCGGTAGCCTCGGCCAGCATTGCCGTCACTTCCGGTGTGACCAGATCATCCCGGCCCGGCCCAAGGCCCGCGATGGCAACCCAGCCTGTCATGTCGGCACCCCGGCTTCCGGCCTGCGGCCCTGTCCATGCACCAGCACAATCGCGAAATAGGGACAATCATCGTCATCCACATCAGCCAGCCGCACAACACGCTGACCCGCCATGGTCCCTTTTTCCACCAGCCAGGCATCCTCAAGCCGTCGGGTGGCGACAAGGGCCGCGCGCACCCGCGGCATGTTGCGCCCGGTTTTCATGATCACCAGCGCATCGGCGCGCTCCATATGCGCCACAAGGTCCGCATCAGGCAAGGTGCCCATCAGGACGGACATCACATCATCCCCCCAGGTAAAGGGCATGTCCAGCGCGTTCCAGCAGCCCACCATGCCGGGGATCGCCGGCAGAACCTCGACCTCTGCCCGGCCCTGAAGCCGCGTGTGCAGATGCATGAAGGAGCCGTAGAAGAATGGGTCGCCCTCACAGAGCACGACCACCTCGTGATCGCGCGCCAGTTCGGCCAGCCGGTCGGCCCATTCGGCGTAGAAATCGACCATGAGGTCGCGATATTCCGCACTGTCAAAGCGCAGCTCGGTGGTGACGGGATATTCCATCGGATATTCGACCACATCATCGCGCAGCATGTCGCGGACGATGGTCCGGGCCTGTCCGGCGCGACCCTTCTTGCGGAAATAGGCGACATGGCGGGCGCCCCGGATCACCCGATCCGACTTCACGCTCATCAATTCGGGGTCGCCGGGGCCGAGGCCCGCGCAGATGATCCTGCCCATGCCTATTCCACCCTGCTGGCGAGCGCATTCACCGCCGCGACAGTGATCGCCGAGCCGCCCAGCCGCCCCTGCACGATCATCGACGGCACCGGCAGGTCGGCCATCAGGGCATCCTTGCTTTCCGCCGCACCGATAAAGCCGACAGGGCACCCGATGATCGCAGCCGGGCGCGGGCAAGCGGGGTCTTCAAGCATGTTCAGCAGGTGAAACAGCGCCGTGGGCGCATTGCCGATGGCCACCAGCGCCCCGGCCAGCTGCGGCCGCCAGAGTTCGAGCGCGGCGGCAGAGCGGGTGTTGGCCATCGCGGCGGCCATCTCCGGCACACGCGGGTCGCGCAGGGTGCAGATCACCTCGTTTTCGCGCGGCAGACGTTTGCGGGTGATCCCCTCGCTGACCATATAGGCATCACAGAGGATCGGCGCGCCATCCTCCAGCGCCGCGCGGGCGGCAATTGCCATACCGGGGGAAAAGCGCAGATGTTCTTCCAGCCCGACCATCCCGGCGGCATGGATCATGCGCACCGCGACGATCTCTTCCTCGGGCGTGAAACGCGCCAGCGCCGCCTCCGACCGGATCGTGGCAAAGGACTGGCGGTAAATCTCCGCGCCATCGGTGATGTAGCTGTGGGGCATTCAGATCGCCTTGATAATGTCTTCGGGAGTGAGGGAGGTCGCCTCCGGCGCATCGCCGGCGCGTCCCTGACGGATCAGGTCGAAACCATCGCGGGTGGCCGTCACCGTCAGCGGCGCGGGCCGGGCGTGGGCACAGCCCTTGGCACAGCCCGACATATGCAGCAGGCTGCCGGGGGGAACATGGGGTGCTAGGCTGCGCGCGACGGAGCGGGTCTTTGCCAGCCCCTGCGCACAACGCGGCGCGCCGGTGCAGGCGACCACACGCAGCAGCGGATCATCTGGGTCGGTGATCACACCGCGCACCTTGGGCAGCTTGCGCGCGCTTTCCACCAGCAACATCCGCCAGGGGGTCATCCGCAGGCCCCCCTGCTTGGCAAGACTTGCCAATGTCTTGACCTCCAGTTGGCCAAAGGCAAGGCCGACCATCGCCCCCAGCGGGGTATAACCGGGTCGTGGCAGGTAATCCTGACGCTGACGCGGTACGATGAACCCGCCGGGCAGCGCGACACCCCCGGCCAGCAGCGCGGCCATGCGGCTATGATCGCCCCGCATCTCGACGAACCACCGCGCCAGCGCCATGGCCTCTGCCACGACTGTCCCGGAAGCGACGGGCTTGCCCTTGTCGAACCCATCCGCAACAAGGATCAGACCACCACCCGCGTCCCGTTCCAGCCGGATATCTGCCGAAGCGGTCTGCAACACCGGCGCGCGGCCCGTATCCACGGCAAAACCGAACTTGCCCGGAATCCGCGGCGCATCCGGCTGCGCCAGCGCCTCGGTCAACGCGGCGGCAAAGCCCTCTGTTTCCTCGCCCGTCTGCCAGAAGGGGGTGACCAGCACATTGCGCCGGCTTTCGATCTCGGCATCCGCATCCACCAGCGACATCGCCCCCAGACCGGTGATCAGCGCCGCAAGCCTGTCCTCCCGCACGCCCCGGATCTGCAGGTTGCCCCGGCTCGACAGGTCGATCAGCCCGTTGCCATGGGCGGCGGCCAGCGTCGCGATGCCATCGGCCTGTGCCCGGCGCAGACGTCCGTTGAAAGGGCGCACCCGCACCACCAGACCGTCGCCCGACATCATCGGGCGCAGCGCGCCTGGGCAATATCCCTTGACCACAGGCGCGGTCATTCGGCTGCGTCCATCTGGGCAGAAATCGAATTGCGCCGTGTGACCCAAAGGCCCGCATCGCGCAGCGCCACAAAACGGGCGCGCATTTCTGCCAATGCCTTGGGGTTTTCGCGTTCCATAAACTCCATCAAATCCTCCCGGCCCATCGTCGCATCGAAATATAGGTCGAAAAGATGCGCAGGCACGGCCCGCGTGAGATGCGCGAAGGCGGCCAGATTGTCCAGCGTTGCGGCGACCTCTGCCGCACCCCTGAAACCATGGCGCATCATGCCGCTGGCCCAGTCCGGATTCGCGGCACGGGCACGCACCACGCGGGCAATCTCCTCGGCCATGGTGCGGGCGCGGGGGGCGCCGATGACGGTGCTGTCAACATGGTACATCGCAGGCTGCACCGCCCCCAGATGTGCCATGGCGGCGGCAAATCCACCCTCGTGGCTGGCATAATCCGACGCCAGCAGCAGATCGCTTTCGGTGAGGTCCTGCACATGGGCGAAACTGTCGGCTCCCTGCAACCGCGCCTCCAGAGCAGCGCGGTCCTGATGCGACACGCCCTTTGCGTCGATGGACCATTCGGAGGCTTTCAGCCAGGCTTCCCCCGCTGCCGCGCGCCCCTCGTCGGAATAATCCAGCATCGCGGCTTCCATGTTCATGCCATACAACCCCGGCTTGGGGCCAAAGACACGCGGCGTGCGGGTCAGATAGGGGTTCATGTCGGGCGCTTCTTCGCGCTCGGCCAGGGCGGCGGCCCCAGCCTCGAACAGCTGCGACAGGCCCGGAAAGACATCCCGGAACAGGCCAGAGACACGCAGGGTCACGTCAATGCGGGGCCGGTTCAGCAGGGTCAGCGGCAGCACCTCGAAACCTGATACCCGCTCTGACCCTTCGTCCCACTTCGGGGCCAACCCGGCCAGATGCATCGCCATGGCAAGCTCTTCTCCGGCGGTGCGCATGGTGGCGGAGCCCCAGAGGTCGACAACCAGCCCGCGCGGATAATCGCCCTGGTCCTGCAGATGGCGGCGGATCAGTTCTTCGGCCAGTTTGACGCCTTGCGCATAGGCCGCGCGGGTCGGCACGCTGCGCGGGTCCACGGCATAGAGGTTGCGCCCCGTGGGCAATACGTCGGACCGCCCCCGATAGGGCGAACCGGAGGGGCCGGCCGCAACACGCCGCCCGTCAAGCGCGGCCAGAAGGCCTGCGTTTTCGCCGTCACCGGCACCAAAGATGTGCAGCCCGTCCCCATATTGGCTTTCCTTGATGTCACAGACGAAACGGTCGATCCGGGTGATGGCCTCCGCCGCGCTGGTGGCATCGTCCATGCCCAGATCATCCTCCACCCCTGCGGCCCGTGCCTCTGACCGGATGGTGTCGATCAGCCGGTCGCGGCGCGCCGGGTCCAGCCCGTCAGCGGTGGAATATTCGTCCAGCAGTCGCTCAAGCTGCAACAACGCCTGCGGCGTTTCGCTCTCCTTCATCGGTGGCGGCAGGTGGCCGAGGGTCACCGCCCCGATGCGCCGCTTGGCCTGCGCAGCCTCGCCGGGATCGTTGACGATGAACGGGTAGATCACCGGCATCGGCCCGGTCAGGACTTCGGGCCAGCAGTCCCCCGACAGCGCCACCGCCTTGCCCGGCAGCCATTCCAGCGTGCCATGGGCGCCGATATGCACCAGCGCATCGATGCCCTGGGCGCGCAGCCAGAGGTAGAAGGCCACGTAGGAGTGGCGCGGGATGCGGGCGAGATCGTGATAATCCGTATCGCGGGCCGCAATGCTGCCCCGCTCGGGCTGCAGCGCGACCAGCGCGTTTCCGCAGCGCTGCGCGGGAAAATGAAACGCTCCGTCCCGGTAGAGCGGGTCATCTTCCACCGGCCCCCATGCGGTGTTCAGATCCTTCAAGAGCGTGTCGGGAAGACATGTCAAATATGACATGTCACCATCGACAGGCCAGGAAATCGTGTTCTGGTTCAATGACTTGCCAAAGCCGATGGCAGGTTCCACGCCATAGCCCGCATCGGCCAGGGTCAGCAGCATATCCTCGGTCGAGGCCAGGGCATCGAGCCCGACCGCATGGGCGATCTGATCTTCACGGCCCGGATAGGTGGACAAGACCAGCGCCAGCTTGCGGTCCCTTGCCGGTGTCCGCGCCAGCCGGTGCCAGCCCGCCACCCGGTCCACCACCGCATGGATCCGTTCGGCATTTGCCCGGTGGGCAAAGCGCGAGAATTGCAGGTGCGGGTCCTTCTTTTCCGGCGCCTTGAAGCTGACAACCCCGGCAAAGATGCGCCCGTCCACCTCTGGCAGCACCACATGCATGGCAAGGTCCGCAGGCGACAACCCCCGCTCGGCCTCGGCCCATTCCTTCTGACGGGCCGTCGACAGCGCAACCTGAAACACCGGGCAGCCGGGGCCATCCAGCGGCGTTGTGCCGTCCTCCCCCCGTCCGGAGAATGCCGTGGCGTTGACGATGGCACATGGGCCCAGCCGCGCCAGCGTCTGATCCAGAAAGGCGCGCCCGGTCTCGGACTTCAGCGAGGGCACGAAAAGACCCACAGCCGTAAACCCCCGGTCACGCAGCGCCATGATCAGCGCATCCACCGGCGCGGTGTCGGCGGCAGTCAGGTAGCTGCGGTAGAAGGTGACAGCGACCACATCGCCGGTGACATCGGCAAAGGGGATGACGCCCTGTTCCGGATCATAGATCCCGCAGTCCGGCACCGTCTTGCTCCCTGGCACCGGGCCCGCATAGAACCCAGCGGCCAGCGCGAGCTGCGCCAGCGCCGCCTGCGCCGCCACGGCACCCCCCGCGTCGCAGAGATGCGACAACCGCCGCAGGGTCGACACCGGCAGCGTCGAATAGCTGTCCAGCGTCGGGTCCTCGCGCCCGTCTGCGGGCAGCACCGCCAGCGCGATGTCGTTGCGCCGGGCGAAATCCTGCACCTGCATGATGCCATAGGGCCAGTAGTTCTCGCCCCCGATCAGCCGGATCAGGATGCCCCTGGCCCCGGTCAGCGTCTGTTCGACATAATTGTCCACCGACGCCGGGTGCCGCAGCGCCACAAGATTGCACAGCCGCAGCGTGGGCAGCTTGCCTTCAGGCCCGCCACCCCGGTGCCAGCCCGCCGCGAAGGCGCCGAGGTCACTGTCGGAGAACGAAAGCACCACCAGATCCGCAGGCGTCTGGCCCGGATCAAACGGGGTTTCGCTGTCCTCCAGCCCGTGGCTTTCGCGAAAGACGACGTGCATGGTGTCAGGCCCCCAGAACACCCCGGATGGCAGCGGTGTCGATGTGGTCGTGCTCCGCGATCACCACCAGGTGGCCCTGCCGCGCATCCGCGCCCCAGGGGCGGTCGAACTGCTGCCGCACCCGTGCGCCCACCGCCTGCACCAGCAGGCGCATCGGTTTGCCCGCCACCGCAACATAGCCCTTGACCCGCAGGATGTGCTGTTCGGTTGCCAGCCTTTCGATGGCCGCGACCAGCGCGTTCACATCCTCGACCTCGGGCATGGGCACCACAATGGTCTCGAAATCATCATGCTCGTGGTCATCCGCCCCGTCATGATGCGACGGGCGGGCCGCCAGATCGTCCTCGGCTGCGGCATTCAGGCCCAGCACCACCTTGGGGTCGATCACCCCTTCGGTCATCGGCAGGATGCGGATCGGGCGGGGGCTTTCCGCCTCGATGATCCGGCGCGCCGTGGCGAGCCCTTCCTCACCGGCCAGATCGGCCTTGGACATCAGGATGATATCCGCACAGGCAATCTGATCCTCGAATACCTCGGACAGCGGGGTCTCGTGATCCAGGCTGTCATCGGCCAGCCTCTGCGCATCCACCGCCGCCTCGTCAGGGGCGAAACGACCCGCAGCCACAGCTTCGGCATCGGCCAGGGCAATCACCCCGTCCACCGTGATCTTCGAACGGATCGCGGGCCAGTCGAAAGCCTTGAGCAGCGGCTTCGGCAGCGCCAGACCGGAGGTTTCGATCAGGATGTGATCGGGTCGCGTGGGCAGCGCCATCAGCGCCTCGATGGTGGGGATGAAATCATCCGCCACCGTGCAGCAGATGCAGCCATTGGCCAGTTCCACGATGTTCTCTGCCGGGCAATCGGGGATTGCACAGGATTTCAGGATGTCGCCATCCACCCCCACGGTCCCGAATTCGTTCACCAGAACAGCCAGCCGCCGCCCGCCCGAATTGGTCATCAGATGGCGGATCAGCGTGGTTTTGCCAGCGCCCAGAAACCCGGTGATCACGGTCACGGGAATTTTGCTCAGGTCATTCATTCGGCAGCCTCCAAAGGCAGGGTAAAGGGGGGAACACGCGCAAGGCTCTGCTTGCGGAAAATCACGGGGCGCTCACGCCAGGGCACCAGCCCGTCGGCACTAGCGGCATAGGCGGCGGCACCGGACAGGATATCGGGGGCATCCGCCGGGGTCAGACGGCCATAGACATAGGTCCATTTGCCCGGCTCCGACAGCGCCACCGCTGCCCCCTGCGAACAGGCGGACAGACAGGCCACCCCGACGATCTCGACCGCGTCAGGTGCCCCCGCTTCGGTCAATGCGCTGTGCAGCAGCGCGCCGGGCCGGGGGGCATCCTCTTCCAGCACCTCACCCGCGCGGCAGGTGGTGCAGACATAAAGCGTTGCGGTCATTCCACCTCCACCACGGCCCGGGCCGTTACCGGCGTGCCCTCCACCTCCAGCGGATGATGATCGTTGCTGTTCAACGTTACCTCGATCTCCACCTGGCCTTTGGGCAGGCCATCCAGATGCATCCAGGGGCCATAGATCCGGGCCAGCTTGACGCCGTTCGCATAGACATGCGCATGGCCCTGCCCCGGTTGATGGGGCAGGCTGGCGTTCTGCGGCGAAAACTCGAAATTCTCGACCATGACATGCAGGTTATAGCCCGCCATCGGGTCCGGGCTGATCATGATCTGAACCTCGGGCGCGGCATCCGCCGGGACCGCAATCGGCGTCTCGTGCATCTTGGCATGATCCATCCCGCCGACAGTCATGCCCCCGTGATCCATCCCGCCATGCTGGGCCGCATCCCCATGATCATGCCCGTCAAAGGTGATCCCGTTGCCCGCCGCAAAGGCAAAGCCGAGACCGCCTCCGAAGACAAGGCCGATGACGAAAAGCGCAAGCGTTCTGCCCATCACACCCTCACGCCGCCTGGGCGGCATGCTCCCCTTCGCGCTGCCAGAAATAGCCCGCAAAGCACCCGAGCAACACCCAGGCCGCCAGACCGACGCCGAGCGCACGCGCCGCGAACAGCGCGCCGATCTCGGTCGGGACAGGACCGGTAAAGGTCTCGGGCTCCGGCGCGCCGATCAGATGCGGTGCGGCCAGCAACAGCGCCGCCGCACTCCAGGCCGCCCAGTTCTGGCCAAAGGCCAGCAGCCAGAGCGCCACACAGGCCGCAATCGCCGTCGCAAACCACCAGACCTGCCGCAGAGCCACATCGGCGGCAGCCACACCGGGCACTTCCGGGGCAAGGGTAAATCCGGGGGCCAGATGAAAGGCCACGAAACCGGCCACGCCCCACAGGATACCCCAACGCCCGTCGATCCGCGCACCGCGGTCCTCGCCAAAGCTCATGGCCGCAACCAGGATCAGCGCATAACCGGTATAGGTCAGCATGGTGAAAATCACGCTCAACCCGTCGCGCATCAGGTCGAAACCGGGCAAGGCGGGATGGGCGCTGACCGCCTCTGCGCCGAAATGGACCAGTTCCCCGCTTTCATAAAGCTCCGCATGCAGCAGCACAGGCTGCACAAATACCAGTTGCAGCAGGCCGATGATCGCACCCGCCAAAGCCCCTGCAAAAAGGGCGGAAACCAAAAACCGTGAAGTCATAACGAGATCCTCTTGCTTTCATGGCAACGCGCCGGCACCGATACCAATCAACGCAAACACGCCGCCGAAAATCGGCAGCGCCTCAAGCTGATAAAGGTCTTTGACCGGAACGCGCTGCGTTGTTCACCAGGGGGAACGGGGTCACCGCCTGCTTTGACGCGGCTCAGACCTGATCCCGATGGCCCATAGGGGTCAGTGGCAGGGGAAACCTGTGGCATGGCGCACATCATGCGCGGCATCATGCAACGCGGCGGCCTGAACGTGCCCGGTCAGCGTGATCAGGGCAAGGCCCAGAACGGCGGCAAAGATCGCGGGAACAAAGCGGCTGGCGGTCTGCGACTTGGCAGTCATTGTAGTCATGGTCTTCTCCTTGCCGTCACACCCGACGACCTGTTTCAAGTTTCTCACGCCTGGCAGGTCTCCTGGCTCACGGGTCGATGCCTTTGCCCGCCTTCCCCGACCGAATGGTCAAGTGGCACGTTGGGCACAGACTCTCCGCTTACAGTCGCGGGGGCGGCTTCCGTTTCAGGCTGTGCGGCCCTTACGGAATTCCCTGTTCGGTTCCACACCCAAAGGGGCGCTTACGGGAACACCAAGCAAGCCCAATGTTGCACTTCGGCCCAGCCAAGGCAAGGCTCATTCACGACAACTCATGCGCCGAATGCGCTTGCCCGCAGCAACGCCTTGCGCTGTCTGGAAATGCCGGCCCCGGTGCGCAATCCCCGGTACTCCGGCCCCGGATCGGGTGGTGGCCTGCCCGCGTCCGACCATAACGTTTCAATTTCCTCTGGCCCTGCTCTGCCCTGCGGCCCATAACAGGCGGACAACCCTCCCCCTCTGACAGGAGCCTTCGCCGCGTGAGCCGAACCACCCTCGCGATTCTCTATTCGCTGTTTGCGATCCTGTTGTTCGATGGCATGGGGCTGATCATCAAACACCTCTCCGGCAGCTACGGGGCCGCCGAACTTTCTGCCTACCGCAACCTGGTGGGGCTGATCCCGGCACTTCTGGTCCTCTGGACTTCCCGGGACTGGCACGCCAAAGGACGCAGCCTGCACATGCGGCAATGGAAACTGGCCCTGCTGCGCGGGCTGATCCTGACCTTCGCGCAATATTTCTTTTACCTGTCGCTGGGCATCCTGACCTTTGCCACCGCCTCCACCATCTCCTATTCCAACGCAGTCTTTGTCACCGCACTCGCCGTGCCCCTGCTGGGCGAAAAGGTCGGGCTGGTGCGCTGGGCCGCGGTGCTGGTCGGCTTTGCCGGGGTGGTGATGATCGTGGGCCCGGGCCGGGACAGCTTTTCGCTGGCGGCCCTGCTGCCGCTGGGCGCGGCGCTTTGTTATGCGCTGACCGCCGTTACCGCCCGGATGATGGACGACGGCCCGCCAACAGCCCTGATCAACCTGTATTCCACCGGCGTCGCGACCCTGGGTGCGCTGGTGCTGACGCTGGCCACGGGCGGTTTCACGCCAATGCAGGACAGCACGGACCTGCTGTGGATTGTGGCGATGGGCGGGCTCGGCGGATTTGCCGTGCTGGTGCTGGTGACGGCCTACCGCATGACTGAACAGAGCAACCTTGCACCGTTCGGCTATTTCGGCATCCCGCTGGCCTTTGTCCTGGGCTGGCTGTTCTACGGCGAAGCGCCCTGGTCCGAGCTGTTCCCCGGCGCGCTGCTGCTGGCAGGTGGCGGATTGCTGATCATCTGGCGGGAACGGCAGATGAACGCGGCAGGGCGCGAGGTGACCACGCCAAAGTAGACACCCGTGCTTTGCCCCCATCGGCCGGGGCCGTTGCGCGCGTTCTAGACCACAACCTCCTGACGGTCCTGCGCGCCAACCCCGAACACCCGCTTGTAGCGCTCGATCTCTTCGGCCGGACCCATCGCCTTGTTGGGATTGTCCGACAGCTTCACCGTCGGCCTGCCATTGGCCGCCACGGCCTTGCACACCAGCGAGAAAGGGGCCAGCGCATCATCTTTCACCAGGCCCCTGAAATCATTGGTCAGCAATGTGCCCCAACCGAAGGAGACATTCACCTTTCCGGCGAATTTTCCGTGCAGTTCCCGTATCTTGTCCACATCCAGACCATCGCTGAAGATCACCCGCTTCTGGGTCGGATCCTCACCCCGCGACTTCCACCAGTCGATGGCAATCTGCGCGGCCTTGACCGGGTCGCCGCTGTCCACGCGAATGCCTGTCCAGCCGGCAAGCCAGTCCGGCGCATTGTCGAGGAAACCCTTGGTGCCATAGGTGTCCGGCAGGATGATCCGCAGGTTCCCGTCATGCTCCTCGTGCCAGTCCGACAACACCTCGTAGGGGGCCTGCGCCAGCGCCGCGTCATCTTCGGCCAATGCAGCGTAAACCATTGGCAACTCATGCGCATTTGTCCCGATCGCCTCCAGCTCGCGGCTCATCGCGATCTTGCAGTTCGAGGTCCCGGTAAAGGCCTTGCCCAGGCCTTCCTGCATGGCCTGTACGCACCAGTCCTGCCAGAGGTAGCTGTGCCGCCTGCGGGTGCCGAAATCGGCCACGGAGAGGTCAGGGATCTCGCGCAGGACAGCGATCTTTTCCCAGACACGGGTCATCGCGCGGGCATAGAGCACCTGCAGTTCGAAGCGGCCCATCGTGTCCAGCACCGCCCGGCCCCGCAGTTCCATCAGCACCGCCAGCGCGGGAATTTCCCACAGCATGACCTCGTGCCATTTGCCTTCGAAGGTCAGCTCATATTGGTCGCCACGCCGCTCTAGGTGGTAGGGCGGCAGGCGCAGCCCCTCGAACCATTCCATGAAATCGGGCCGGAACATCTGACGCTTGCCGTAAAAGGTATTGCCCCGCAGCCAGGTGCTTTCGCCCCGGCTGAGGCTGAGCGAGCGGATATGGTCCAGCTGCTCGCGCAGCTCGCCCTCGTCGATCAGCTTGGCCAGAGGCACGTGGTCAGACCGGTTGATCAGCGAGAACGTGACCTCGGTATCCGGTTTGTTGCGGAAAATGGATTGACACATCAACAGCTTGTAGAAATCCATGTCGATCAGGGACCGGACGATCGGGTCGATCTTCCACTTGTGATTCCAGACGCGGGTTGCGATATCGACCATCAGTTATTCCTCAGAACTTCCGCACCCTTGTGGCAAAGACTGCAGGACAGGGGCAAGGCTAAAGGTTAGGATTGAACCATGGATGTGCTTGCAAGCCTCACACCATTGCAGATCCTGACCCCCGTTATCCTGGCGCTGGCCGCCTTTGGCTATGTCCGCTGCCTGGCCACAGCGCTTTGGCAGACCTTGCTGGGCACAGCCGCGCTGGCGGCGCTTTTGTCGCTGTCCTATCCGTTCATTGCGGCAAATGCATGGGGCTGGGGCGGTGCCGCCGTGCTGGTGCTGGGTGCCGTTGCCCTGTCGCGGCTGGGCCGCCCGCCCGCACCTGCCGCCCCGCCCAGCGAAACTGTCGCCGCCAGTGACCGCAAGGACATCGTGATCGACGGCACCAATGTCCTCTACTGGGATGGCGAGGTGGCGGAACTGGCCAGCCTGCGGCTGGTCGTCAGCGCCCTGCTGAAACGCAAATATGCACCGGTTGTCTTTCTTGATGCCTCATCACGGCATCACCTGAAGGACAAGAGCCTGACGGAAAAGGATTTTGCCAAGGCACTGGGCCTGCCGCAGAACCGGGTGATGGTCTGCCCCGCCGGGACGGAAGCGGATGCTTTCCTGCTGAAATACGCCAGGGAAAACAACATGCCCGTGGTGTCCAACGACCAGTTCAGGGACCGGGCGCAGATTGCAGGCAAACTGCGCCTTGTCCGGGGCATCTTTGCCAAGGGAAAGCCAATCTTCGAAGGCCTTTAGCCCTGACGGATCGCTTTGGCGTTTCACCCGCCGTTCAATCCAGATAATGTAGGGCAACGCCCAGCATTCAGCCCCGAAAGATAGCCGCCCCGATGGACTGGCAGAACCTGATCCGTGAATTCATTACGCTGGTGGTGGTCATCGACCCCATCGGAAGCATTCCGATATTCCTCTATGCGACTGCCCATGTTCCCAAGCAGTTGCACCGCAGTTTCGCCCTGCGGGCGGTGCTTGTGGCCGGGGCCGTGTTGCTGGCGTTTCTCATTGGCGGCCAGTTCCTGCTGGAATCCCTGGGGCTGCGGCTGGGATCGTTCCAGGTCGCGGGCGGGATGGTCCTGTTCCTCTTTGCCATGACCATGATCTTTGGCGACAGCAAACCCGAAAAGGAGGTCGCAAGCGCCGAACGCGATCACCTGGCAGGTGCGGTCTTTCCTCTGGCGATGCCCTCGATCGCCTCGCCCGGTGCCATGCTGGCGATTGTGATCCTGACCGACAATCATACCAATCCCGTGGTCGATCAGGCGATCACCGGCGGGTTGCTGGTGCTCGTGCTGCTGCTGACACTGGTGCTTTTGCTGCTGGCCTCACGGATTGGCCGCCTGATCGGCACCACCGGGTCAAGCGTGATCAGCCGGGTCATGGGCATTGTCCTGGCCACCGTGGCAGTCGATTCGACACTGGGCGGGCTGGAAGCGCTGGGTCTGCTTGATCTGGCACAGACAGAAAGCCCGCTGAATTAGGTTCAGGCCAGTTGCACGCCGCTCGCGGTCATTCCGGCCCGCGCGGCCTCCAGCGAACCATTCAGATCAATCGCGCGGCACAGATCCTGCCGCACCGTCACTGCAAAGCCCAGTTTCGCCGCATCAACAGCCGAAAAGTTGACGCAGAAATCCAGCGCCAACCCCACCATGGTCAGCCTGTCGATGCCGCGGGTGCGCAGATAGCCTTCCAGCCCGGTGGGTGTGCTGTGGTCATTCTCGAAAAACGCGGAATAGCTGTCGATTGCCGGGTTATAGCCCTTGCGGATGATCAGGTCTGCACGGTCCTGGGCAAGGCCTTCGTGGAACTGCGCCCCCAGGCTGCCCTGAATGCAGTGGTCGGGCCAGAGGACCTGCGGACCATAGGGCATTTCCATCATGTCGTAGGGCGCGCGCCCCTCGTGCGCGCTGGCAAAGGAGGAATGCCCCGCCGGGTGCCAGTCCTGGGTCAGAACAACCGCATCGAATTCTGCCATCAGATCGGTAATGCCCGGCACGATCAGATCACCCTCGGGCACCGCAAGCGCGCCGCCCGGGCAAAAATCCTTCTGTACGTCGATTACGATCAGGGCATGCATCGCGGTCACTCCGTTTCTGATTGGATACCGGGTTTTACCCCAGCACCCCCTTGCACAACAGCCCCCCAAGGGCCTATTTCCGCCCCATGCACACAATCGCCGCCCTGTACCACTTTACCCGGTTCGACGACCCCGCCGCGCTGAAACCCGCGCTGCTGGAGCTTTGTGTCGCGCAGGGTGTCAAGGGGACGCTGCTGCTGGCGCATGAGGGTGTGAATGGCACCATCGCGGGGCCGCGCGGGGGCATCGAGGCGGTAATTGCCCATCTTCGCGCCCTGCCGGGTTGCAGCGATCTGGAGTGGAAGGAAGCGCATTCCGAAACACCGCCCTTCCCCCGCATGAAGGTGCGGATCAAACGCGAGATCGTGACCATGGGTCAGCCTGACGTGGACCCGCAGGCGCGGGTCGGACATTATGTCGAGCCCCAGGACTGGAACGACCTGATCCGCGATCCGGAAGTGGCCGTGATCGACACAAGGAACGATTACGAGGTCGCCATCGGCACATTCGACGGGGCAATTGACCCCAAGACCGCCAGCTTTGGCGAGTTTCCCGCCTGGTGGGAAGCCAACAAGGATCGGTTCCACAACAAGAAGATCGCGATGTTCTGTACCGGCGGCATCCGGTGCGAGAAATCGACAAACTACCTGCTGGGGCAAGGCGTCGAAGAGGTCTTTCACCTCAAGGGCGGCATTCTGAAATACCTTGAAGACGTCCCTGCGCAGGAGAGTACCTGGCAGGGTGACTGCTTTGTCTTCGATGCACGGGTCAGCGTCGGTCACGGGCTGCGCAAAGGGCCGCACATGCTCTGCCACGGCTGCCGTCAACCGATCCTGCCGGAGGACCGCGACCGCCCCGAATACGAAGAAGGCGTGAGCTGCCATCATTGTTTCGACCGGACGACAGAGGACGACAAGGCGCGTTTCCGCGAGCGGCAGAAACAGCTGCGGCTCGCGGCACGGCGGCGTCTGCCCTGATCCGCCGATCCTTTGCAGCCCTGAATTTCCCGACAAATTGACCTGTTAAGCGTGCAGTAAACCTCATCCCTTATCCCTGATCCCGGGTGAAAAAGAGGTGGTGGAGATGAGTGCGCAGGCAAATGCGCAGCCAATCATCATCAAACGCAAGAAGGTCGTCGGCGGCGGCGGGCACCATGGTGGGGCCTGGAAAGTCGCCTATGCGGATTTTGTTACCGCGATGATGGCCTTCTTCATGTTGATGTGGCTGCTGAATGCAACAACGGAACAACAACGCAAGGGAATCGCGGATTACTTTTCGCCGACGATCCCGGTCAACCGCGTGTCCGGCGGCGGCAACGGGGCCTTTGGCGGCGAAAGCATCTTTTCCGAGATGACGCTGCCCAAGGAAGGCACCGGATCAACCGCAAAACATGCCGCCCGCGATGACAAGGCAAGCGGGGCCAGCGACAAGGCCGATAACGGCGAAGCCGCCGAGAGCGAAGAGCAGCGCTTTCGCGATCTCGACGCACAATTGCAGGGCATGGGGGGCGAAAGCCTGGTGATGGAAAATGCCAGGCGGCACATCGTGACCCGGATCACCGACGAAGGACTGGTCATCGAGTTGTTTGATCTTGAGGATGTCCCGCTGTTTGACGAAAAGACGGCCGCCCCGACACAGATCCTGAAAGACCTCTCGGCAATGATCGCCGGAACCGTCACGGCGGTCACGAACAGGATTGCGGTCGGCGCGCATGTCCGCGCCAACCCCATCGTCCTGGCAGAAAGCCCGGTCTGGGACCTGTCGGCGCGGCGCGCCACTGAAATGCGGAAACTGCTGGAACACAGCGGCGTGCCCGCCGAACGCATCCGCCGGGTCACGGGACATGCCGACCGGGCACCTGTCGTGACCGACCCGATGGCACGGCGGAACAACCGGCTGGAGATCATCCTGTTGCGAAACGTGCCACGCAACTGAGGACAGGAGGAATAGGACAGATTTTATCTGTTAGCGCAGCGTTAAGGTGACCCTGCATAGAAGTGAGCCTGACTCTGACGGAATGATACAGCAGAAAGGCGTGTCTATGACAATTTCATCTTCGCTCAACGCAGGGGTGGCGGGGCTGCAGGCGAATGCGACCCGTCTTGCTTCCATCTCGGACAATATCGCGAACTCTTCGACCTATGGATACAAACGGGTCAGCACCGAATTCGAATCCCTGGTGATCTCGTCGCGCGGCGGGGCCTATTCCGCCGGCGGTGTCCGCGCGAACACCCAGCGGCTGATCGATCAGCGCGGCCCGCTGGTGTCAACCTCGAACGCCACGGATCTTGCTGTTCGCGGGCGGGGATTTCTGCCCGTGACCCAGGCGACAGAGGTTGAGGTGGGCAACGGCGCCAGCAACATGATGCTGACCACCACCGGATCCTTCAGAACCGATTCAGAAGGATACCTGCGGTCCAATTCGGGCCTCGTGCTGCTGGGCTGGCCGGCGCTGCCCGACGGCACGATCCCCAGCTTTCCGCGCGACACGGCGGATGGCCTGGAGCCTGTGCAGATCAACGTCAACCAGTTCTCGGGCGAACCGACGACAAGCATGACGCTGGGCGTCAACCTGCCCGCCACCGACACCGACGCAGGGGCATCCGGTGACGTGCACAACCTGTCGGTGGAATATTACGACAACCTCGGCACATCGGAAAACATCAATGTCACGTTCACGCCGACCGTGCCCGCCACAGGGTCGTCGAACGAATGGACCATAACCATGACGGATTCCGCGACCGATCCGGCAGGAACGGTGATCGGCGAGTACATCCTGACCTTCGCCGATGACAGGACCGCAGGCGGTACGCTTGCTTCGGTCACGACGGTAAGCGGCGGCCCTTATGACCCTGCAACCGGGCAGTTGATCGTCGATGTCGCTGGCGGCCCGATCGAAATCGACATTGGCCAGATCGGGGAAAGCGATGGCATAACGCAGCTGTCGGATGCTTTTGCGCCCGTATCCATTTCCAAGGACGGATCGCCCGTCGGGAACATGACCAGCGTCGAGGTTGACGCCAATGGCTATGTCCATGCCTATTTCGATACCGGCATAACACGGACCATCTACCAGGTGCCGCTGGTCGATCTGCCAAATCCCAATGGCATGGTCGCCCTGGACAGCCAGACCTACCAGCCGTCGGTCGACAGCGGCTCTTTCTTCCTGTGGGATGCCAGCGACGGGCCGACCGGCGACATTCTTGCCTTCGCGCTTGAGGAATCCTCCACCGATGTGGCGGGTGAACTGACCGCGATGATCCAGACGCAACGGGCCTATTCCTCCAATGCCAAGGTGATCCAGACCGTGGAATTGTCCTTGGCGGATCCGATGTCCTTGCCGGTTGAGATCGCGTTCTGCGTCTGGGTAAGGTCCTTGTTGATGGACTTCAGTGTTTGCAGCGCAACCATTGCACCGTTGTTGGTAAGAATGCTCGACATAAGCTAGTTCCTTCAATCATGGACGCTTTGCGCCCGTGGAGTGTCACCCCCCATGGGGATACGTTGGCGGTGTTCTGACCTGTGCATGCGTTCTGTGGAAAACGATGCGCCACCCGATTTCGGATGCATGGCCTACATGCCCATTCGAGGCTTAAGGTTTGCTGAATGCCAGAGGCGGGACTATCGCGGTTTTTAGCCGATTTTGCCGGAGCTGCCGTGGATCGGCATGGACTTCACGCACGCCGTTCCAATGTGGTTTTGTCCCGCAGGTCGATGCTGCGCTTTTTGCCATCCGCGCTGTAGGTGTCCAGACTGCTTCTGACCTGGCGAAGCTGGGCCATTCGGTCCGCGACTGCGCGGATACCGTCAAGCGCGCCACCAAGAAGCAGCTGGTTTCGCTTTACCTTGTTGTCGAGTTCCCGAAGCCCCTGCAGATCATCCTGCGGCACGCTGTTGATCGCGCCGATCAGTGTATCTTTCGGTGCAAGCATCTCCGCCAGCCGCTCCAGGTCCCCTTTCAGCAAGGCATCACGCTCGGAATCCAGCAGGTCGTTGAGGGCGTCGATCTGATGTTTCACGGTTTCATCGGTCATCTTCTTTCTCCTTGAGTGCTTCATAGAGAGATTCGCTCAGCCCGATGCCACCGGCACGGACCATTGCCGCAGCTTGCTCTTGCACCAGGAATGAGGAAAATTGATCCTCCCCCGCGCCACCACCGTACTGATCCCGGGATTGTCCAAGCCCCGCAGATTTCAGCATTTCTGCAAGAAATGTCGCTTCTAGCTGCTCCGCCGCCTGCCGCAGCCGCAGGTCCGCGCCATCGGAGGAGGAAATGTGCCGCGAGGGAGGCGTAATTTGCATCGACCTGATCCTTAAATTGCGTTCTATTTTTGGAAGGATGCGCCTGAACCGGTAAACAACCGGTAAGGATTTTGCCGCATACACCCCCCGTCGGAGAAGAACTCCCGGAGGCGCTGTTGAACATTTCACTTCCCAATATCACCGCCCCATCGGCGGGCGAGGCCCGAAAGACGGGTAGCTTGGTTCGACCCGCCACAGCGCGTGATGGCCCGGCGATTGCCACCGGCATGCCTGACTTTGGTCTCGCCTATGATAAATCGGCTGAACCATTCCCTGGAAGCGCCCCGGCGCAGGAGCCCGAGACTGGCATGACAGGCACAGGGCAGCGACCCGCCAAGCATGCAGGGGGCGCAGAACCGGAAGATCTTGATGCCTCTTTCATGGGCGGCCCGCACGACGACGCGGAGGAGATATCCAGCCCACACCTATCTGAAGGCGCGTCACGCCCGGCCGCTACCGGTGCGCCAATGCCGAAGCCGCAAGCGGAGCGCATTCCGGAAATTGCCAGTGATCAAATGGCGGTTGATGATTCGACAGGTGACGAGGTTTCCGCGTTTCACAACCGCACCTCACCCGAAGCGAACCCGCAATTACAGCGCATCCTCGCGCCGCGACAGGACCATTCTGTGCTCCGGCAGCAACCGGAGGAAAGCCTTCCTGACATTGCGCATGAAGGTCCAGACGCTCGGGCGCCCGCAACTGCGCTGGTTGGCGAAACGGCCCGGCAACATGCAATGGGGACAAACCCGCCGAAATCCGCAGCCCTCGCCACGGGCGAAGGCTCGGTCATCACCCCAGCCGAACGGCCTCGTGCAACGTGGAACGGCAGGGCGCAAGCCGATGCGCGCGGACCGTCGTCCAAGTCCGGAAAGGAGAGCTTCGACCGTCATGCGATTCCAGACGCACGGCCTCAGCCAACGCGAAGCGACAGGCAGCAAGTTGAAGCGAACGGACTGCTGCCGCAGTCCGGGAAGGAGAAGCTCAACCGTCACGCGATAACAACAGAACTGCAGAATCCTGCGGTTGGCGCAGGCCGCGAGACCTCTCTGGAACGTGCGGTGACCGGCCAAATGATTTGGCGAGACGCAGAAACAGGCAGATCTGCAACGCTGTCCTCTATGTCCTTCCAGCACCCGCCAGCAAGACCTCAACCCGCCCCCGGAGACCGTCAGATAGTCACTGCCAAACAACAGTTGGATCAACCGGTTATCCCGGTGGTTCGCAATGCCGCGCGCACCATGACGGACGACAGCGGGAGCCCCATGAAACCGCAGGGCGACTTGCCTGCGGCGACTGACATGAGGTTGCCACAACAGCGGCCATCTGCAGGTGATGTGGTTTCAGGGGCCGTACAAGAACGCGAAACGCCGCGACAACCCGTGCCTGTGCGCAACATTGAAACGGGGTTGCATCAGGCAACAAACGGGACAGAGCCTGTGACGGCGACTCGCCAGATCATTGACCGGCCGCTCACCCATGTGAGCCGCCCAACCGATGTTTCCGCACCTGTTGCACCTCCTGCCTCTGGTCCTGCCGCCAGCAGCAAGCTGCCAGATGGATTGCCTGCCACCGCCGGGGAGATTGGCCTGCGGCGCAGTGATCGGGTGTTCGACGACAAGCGGGAAACGAACCCGTCCAGATTGCTTCCGCAGACAGTGGATCGTTCCTCCCTCAATGCGCGGGTTGCTGTGCCTGTTTCTGGCTCTGCACGCGATGCTGCGGTGCCAGGCAGCGATCCGGAATTTCTCATCTCCGTGACGCACCGCGCCGCGCCCCGTGCCTTAACCCCTGACCGCCCAACGGAACAAATTCACACAGGACGCGATGTCGCCCTCCCGCAAATGCCCAGGGCCGCAAGCCCCACAAGGGCTGCGATGGCCGCACCTTTGGCTGCATCCGGTCCGGAGGCCACAAAGACCGACACAACCCAGCCTGCGTCGGAGCCAAACCGCCCGCTGGTTCCCGAAGGGCACGGCGGCCCGCGCATGGATGTGATGCAGACAACCTCTGCCCCTCAAACCGCGGCGCCGCATCGCGCCGATTTACCGGTTCAGGTGGCGCGGCAACTGGCCGACGCATTGCAAAATGCCGGGCAAGGCCCGGTTGATATCGCGCTCAATCCGGAAGAGCTGGGCCGCCTGCGCCTGGCCCTTTCCACAACGGAGGCCGGGATGGCGGTCCAGATCACGGCAGAGCGTCCGGATACGATCGAACTGATGCGACGGCATATCACGGAACTGGCACAGGAGTTCCGGCAGCTCGGCTATGCGGATATCAGCTTCACCTTTGCGGGTGGTGATACCCGACAAGAGGACGGGGCGATGGCACGCCCGTCACACGCAACCGAAACGCAGGCCGAAGCAGGCACGGAAAGCCCTGCTGAAATCGTCCTTTCGGCCACGCCCGAATCCGGCATCGACATCAGATTGTGACAGGAGAAGAACAATGATCTTACCCACATCAAATGTTGCAGGTCACACCGTCGGCGCTGGCACTGGTGGCCCGACCGGGTCCAACGCCGTCCTGTCCTCCGATTTCGAGACGTTTCTGAAGATGCTGACCGCCCAGGCCCGGTTTCAGGACCCTCTGGAACCGATAGATTCGTCCGAATATGCCGCCCAGCTTGCGCAATTCTCGATGGTAGAGCAGCAGGTGCTGTCCAACGATCTTCTGACTGCGCTGACCGCTCAACTCGGCTCCGGCGGCATGGCGCAAATGGCAGGGTGGATCGGGATGGAAGCGCTCAACACCGCGCCTGCCTATTTCGACGGCAGCCCGATCACGATCAATCCCAACCCCGCCGCCATCTCTGACGAAGTGTTTCTTGTCGTTTATGATGAAACCGGGACGGAGGTGCAGCGTATGTCAATTCCGGTTTCGGCGGAACCGGTCGAATGGGCCGGTGTCGCGGAGGATGGCACGCCATTCGCCCAGGGCCTTTACAGTTTCGAAATCGAAAGCCGCGCAGATGGTGAAGTGGTCCTGACCGACCCGGTCGCGACATATGGCCGGATCACGGAGGCGCGTGTGCAGGACGGCCAGACCGTCCTGATCCTGGAAGGGGGCGCCGCCGTTCTGGCCAGCGCTGTCAGCGGTCTGCGGGAACCGGCCGGCAGCGGCCCTGCGACGGGTTCAAGCGCAGGCGGGTCATCAGCCGGAACTACAAGTCGGAGAGGCTGAAACCGAGGTAGGCGAAGGGCATGATGGCGCGGCGGAACCTGCCCAGTTCGAACTTTGCCAGCGGGCGCTGCATGGCTTCGGGATAGGGGTGTTGCGGCACCTTGTCCTGAACCACGTCGGCCAGCACCGCCCCCGAATAGCTTGCCATCGCCACGCCATTTCCGTGATAGCAAAGGCTCGCAAACAATCCCGGCTCATCGGGCACCTGGCCAACAAAGGGCATCCTGTCCCGGGCGATACATACCATGCCCGACCAGTTGAAAGGTGTTTCCACGTCACGCCACGCCGGGAACATGCGGTCGAAATCCTCCCGCGCCCGTTGCAGCGCCCGCTTTTCCGATCCGGCGTTGGCCAACAGGCCGCCGCGCACGCCAAACAGCATTCGGTTGTCCGGCATCAGGCGGAAATAATGCAGCAGGTGGCGGGTGTCATAAGAAGCCTGCCCGCTGGTCCAGCCCTGGGCGTCCAGCTCGCTCTGCGTGAGGGGGCGGGTGACGATGACACTGGATTGGGTCGGCATGTAGCGTGCCGCCAACCAGTCCGGCAAATCTTCGGAAGAATACCCGTTTGTGCCGATGATCACACGATCGGCAAGCACCCTGCCTGCCGGTGTCTGCAGGGCAAAACCGGACCCTTGCCGCGTAATTGTGGTGACCGGCGTGTCGTGATGGATATGCGCACCCGCTGCTTCGGCGGCGGCGGCCAGGCCCGTGATGTATTTGCGCGGGTTCATGCCGAAACCGATGGGCACGGTGATGGCCCCGTGGAAACCCGCATTCATGCCTTCGGCCGCAAGATCCTCTGGCCGGGTCAGGCGCGCCTCCACGCCATAACTCTCTGCGTAATACGCGACGTCATCCTGCATCGCGTCAAAGTCTTTGGGCCGATGCGCCAATTGCGTTTCACCATTGGAATGGCGGTCCACATCTATCGCGTGCCGCTCCAACAGCCCCTCGACCAGATGGATCGCGGCCATTTCCGTTTCGCGCCAGGCCACGCGGCCCTCCCGGCGAAAGCGTTTGTCCAGCGCCGCGTTGTCCAGCATGCCCCCGCCAAGGCAGCAGAATCCGCCGTTCCGCCCCGAGGCCCCCCAGCCGACATAGCGGCCTTCCAGTACCGTGGCGCTGACGCCGGATTCGGCCAGATGCAAAGCTGCGGAGATGCCGGTGAAGCCGCCGCCGACAATCGCAACGTCGCAGCGGTGTTCGCCGGACAGCGCCGGTCGGTCAGGGATGTCGCAGGTTTGATCCCACCAACACCCCTGCCTTGGCGCATCGGAATAGGCGAAGTCGCCGTAGATGCGTTTCATGCCTGGGCGCGTTCCGCCGCACGGGTATCGGCCTCGGCCCGGGTGGCATTGCGTTTGGTGACAAGCGACGCCGTGATCACGCCGACCGTAACGATCGCGATCATGATTGTGGACAGGGCATTGATCTCGGGCGAAACGCCAAGCCGCACGGCCGAGAAGATCTTGATCGGCAGCGTCGTGGCAGAGGGCCCGGAGGTGAAGGATGCAATAACCAGGTCATCAAGCGACAGGGTAAAGGCCAGCAACCATCCAGAGATCACGGCAGGTGCGATGATCGGCAGGGTGACCAGACGAAAGGCATCCCAGCCGGAGCAGCCCAGATCAAGCGCCGCTTCCTCCAGCGACCGGTCGAAGGTGACCAACCGTGAGGAGACCACAACAGAGACATAGCACATCGAAAACGTCGTATGCGCCAGCACGATGGTCAGAACCCCGCGGTCAAGCCCGATGCCGATGAACAACAGCAACAGCGACAGGCCGGTGATGACCTCGGGCATGACCAGCGGTGCATAGATCATGCCGGAGAACAGGGTGCGCCCCAGAAAGCGCCCGCCACGTACCAGCACATAGGCGGCCATGGTGCCAAGCACGGTGGCAAGGGTCGAGGACATTACGGCAACCTTGATGGTGACCCATGCCGCATCCAGAAATGCCTCGTTCTGGACAAGCTCGCCATACCACCGGGTTGAAAACCCCGCCCAGACCGTCACCAGCTTGGAGGCATTGAAGCTGTAGATCACGAGGATGATCATCGGCAGGTACAGAAACGCGAACCCCAGGGTCAGCGCGGTGACATTGAACCACGACATCCGCTTCATTGCTCTGCCTCCGCCTGTTTCTGCTGGTTGCGTTGAAACAGCACGATGGGGATGACAAGGATCAACAGCAGGACAACCGCTACAGCAGAGGCGACCGGCCAGTCCCGGTTGTTGAAGAACTCTTCCCACAAGATCTTGCCGATCATCAGCGTGCCGGATCCGCCCAACAGCGACGGGATCACGAATTCACCCAGCGCCGGGATGAACACCAGAAACGATCCCGCGATGATCCCGTTTTTCGACAGTGGAATCGTCACCAGCCAGAATGCCTGCATCCGCGAGCACCCCAGATCCTCTGCCGCCTCGTTCAGGGACTCGTCCAACCGGTCGAGCGCCGCATAGATCGGCAGGATCATGAAGGGAAGATAGGTGTAGATGATACCGATATAGACGGCCAAATTTGTATTCAGGATCACCAGCGGTTCATTGATCAACCCAAGCCAGAGCAGGAACTGGTTCAGCAGACCTTCGTTGCTGAGGATCCCCATCCAGGCGTAGACCCTGATCAGGAAAGAGGTCCAGAACGGCAGGATCACCAGCATCATCAGTGTCGCCCGCCATTCGTCGGGTGCCTTCGCCATGCCATAGGCAATGGGATAGCCCACCAGCAAGGTCATGAAGGTTGAGATGAGCGCGATACGCAGGGAGCTGAGGTAGGCTTTCCAGTACAGATCATCTTCCGTCAGAAAGACGAAATTCTCGAAATCGAAAGCGGCGAACATATCGCCGATCCCGTCCCGCATGGTGGGGGTATAGGGCGGGATCGAAAGCGCGAGGTCCGACAGCGAAATCTTGAAGACGATGATGAACGGAACGAGGAAGAGCGCCAGCAACCAAACGTAGGGAACAGCGATCAGGGCAAAGCGGCGCATGTTCAATGCTCCAACAGAACGCCGGCGGTGGCGCTCCATGAAATCCAAACCGGGTCTTCCCAGGTGATGTCACGACGCGCGATGCGGCGGGTGTTTGCTGTCTGCGCCTTGATCACCTGACCACCGGGCAGTTGCACGTGATAGGTGCTGAGGTTGCCCAGATAGGCGATATCCAGCACCTTTCCCTGCAGCGCATTGGCTGCATCATCGGGCCTTTCCGTCGAAATGCGGATCTTCTCCGGCCGGATTGCCAGATGCGCCTGCTGGCCCGCGCTGAAGGTGGTCTTGGTTTCGGCGGTGATCGGCGGCTGACCGTCGATCCAGTTCAGGGCATAGGTATTTTCACCCGTCGGCGTCGCTGTTGCGTCGATGATGTTCACGTCACCGATGAAATCCGCCACATAGACCGAATTGGGGTATTCATAGATATTGGCAGGGGTCGCGACCTGGATGATCCGCCCCTCGTCCATGACCGCGACGCGGGATGCGACGGTCATCGCTTCTTCCTGATCGTGGGTCACGATCACAAAGGTGGTCCCGGTGCTTTCCTGAATATCCATCAGTTCGAACTGGGTATCCTGTCGCAGCTTCTTGTCCAGCGCGCCCAAGGGTTCATCCAGCAGCAGCAGTTTCGGCGCCTTGGCCAGGGACCGCGCCAGCGCCACGCGCTGCCGCTGGCCGCCGGAAATCTGATGCGGTTTGCGGCGGCCGAACTTTTCCAGACGCGTCAGCTTCAGCATTTCATCGACCCGCGCATCAATCTCTGACTTGCTCTTGCGATCACGGCGCAGGCCAAAGGCGATATTGTCCCAAACCGACAGATGCGGAAAAAGCGCGTAGGACTGGAACATCATGTTCACGGCGCGTTTGTTGGGCGGCACATGGCCGATGTCCTTGCCGGACAATTCGATGCGGCCTTCGCTAACGGTTTCGAACCCCGCAAGCATGCGCATCATCGTCGTCTTGCCGCATCCGGAAGGTCCAAGAAGGGCAAAGAACTCTTTCTCGAAGATATCCAGCGTCAGGTCGTCAATCGCGACGAATTCGCCAAATCGCTTGGTCACGTTCTGGAACCGGATCAACGGCTTTTGATTGGGATCATCCCAGGGGGCAAATACAGTTTGGGTCAATTTAGTTCATCCTTGGGGTGCCACAGGCGATGAAAAAAGGGCGAGGCCATCAGGCCTCGCCGCAGGATCGGGTCAGGTACCTGACTTGATCTTGGTCCACATACGGGTCACCGTCCGCTGCACCTTCGGCCCATAGGGCGACGTGGTGTAGAGTTTTTCCAGCGTCGTCTCATTGGGATAGATCGCCGGATCGCCAATCACGTCTTCCTCCAGGAACTCCTGAGACGCCTTGTTGCCGTTGGCGTAGTAGACATAGTTCGATGCCGCGGCCATGTTTTGCGCATCAAGGATGAAATTGATGAACTTATGTGCGGCATCCGGGTTTGGCGCATCGACCGGAATTGCCATGTTGTCGAACCACATCAGCGCCCCTTCAGAGGGTGCGTTGTAGGCGATTTCGACGCCATTGTCGGCCTCTGCGGCACGGTCGCGCGCCTGCAGGATGTCACCGGACCAGCCGAAAGCGACACAGATGTCGCCGTTGGCCAGCGCGTTGATGTATTCCGAACTGTGGAATTTCTGCACGTAAGGCGCGATTGCCGTCAGCACAGGCTCTGCCTTTTCGATGGTCTCGACGTCCTGCGCGTCAGGGTCTTCGCCCAGATACGCCAGCGCCGCCGGGATCATCTCTGCCGGGGCGTCAAGGAAATGCACGCCACAGGTGGCCAGCTTTTCCATATTCGCCGGATCGAAGACCAAGGCGAGGGAATCCACCGGCGCATCATCGCCCAGCACTTCCTTGACCTTGTTCACGTTCACGCCGATGCCGGTGGTGCCCCACATGTAGTTGATGGCATATTCGTTCTCGGGGTCGTATTTTTTCAGCCGGTCTTCGATCACATCCCAAAGGTTGCCGTTGTTGGGCAGCTTGGCCATGTCCAGTTTCTGGAACGCGCCCGCAGTGATCTGCCGCTGCAGGAAAGTACCCGACGGCACAACCACATCATACCCGGACCCGCCAGCCAGCATTTTTGTCTCCAGCACTTCGTTGCTGTCGAACACGTCGTAGATCAGGTCGATCCCGGTCTCGGCTCTGAATTTCTCCAGCAGGCTCTCGTCAATATAGTCGGACCAGTTATAAACCCGGACCTCCTCGGCAAAGGCACTTGTTGCCATGACGGCGGCGGCAGCAATGCCGCCAATGATAGATTTCTTCATTTGGCTCTCCCATCTGATACCGGGTTGGTCCCGGCTTCTATTGAATTTGATCAAGTTTTGCCTCATCGGGCAATATAAGATATGCTTTCATGCACTGCATCTTGGTGCAAGGTGCTGACGCTGGACAAAAAAAAGGCGCTGAGAATGAAAACTGAGATGTTCGCGCACGGAAATCCGTTTCGAGCCGACGATGCGGCAAAAATCCCTGCACATCAGCAGGTTTACGAGCAGTTGCGTGTAATGATTCTGTTCGGCGACCTCGTTCCCGGGCAGGCCGTGACAATCCAGGGTTTGATTGAAACGCTCGGTGCCGGCATGACGCCGGTGCGCGAAGCACTGCGTCGCCTGATCGCGGAAGGGGCGCTGATCCATCAAGGAAACCGCCGCGTTACGGTCCCCGGCCTGACGGCGGATTGCCTGGATCAACTGCATTTCATGCGCAGAACGCTGGAACCGGAACTGACACGGCGGGCGGCGCAGCGCATGACCCCTGAGTGCCTGGACCGGCTGAGATCCTGCGATTCGGATTTGAATGCCGCGATAGACGTGGGCGATGTGGGCGGTTACCTCACGCATAACTACAGGTTTCATTCACAAGTCTACTCTGCGGCGGCAGCCCCTATCATGACGGCCACCGTGGACCGTCTGTGGCTCCGATTCGGCCCCTCCCTTCGTGTCGTCTGCGGGCGATTCGGCACTTCCAGCCTGCCAGACAAGCATTCGGACCTGATCATGGCGCTGGCCGATGGCAACACCGAAGCCGCTGCGAAAGCCATGGCGGAAGACGTCGATCAGGGGATGCACCAGATCAGGGTCGTGCTGGCCGAAGCCTGAACTTACCCCTGATTCGATTGACACCGCAGAATTTGATCATATTCTGCGTCCCATTCCGAAACGCCTGTCCGAAAGGGTCATGCCATGTCAACCATCACCAATCATCTGCCAACTGCCGAGCTTCAGGCGTTGGACGCAGCGCATCACATGCACCCTTTCACAACCAATGACGAACTGGCTGCAAAAGGCGCGCGGATCATTACGCGGGCCAGCGGCGTCTATCTGACGGACAGCGACGGCAATGAGATCCTGGATGCCATGGCCGGCCTGTGGTGTGTGAACCTCGGCTATGGCCGGCCGGAAATGGGCCAGGTTGCCGCGCGCCAGATGAACGAGCTGCCCTACTACAACACCTTCTTCCAGACCTCGCATGTGCCCGCGATTGCCCTGGCCAGCAAACTTGCCGAACTCGCACCAGGCAACCTGAACCACGTCTTCTTCGCCGGATCAGGATCAGAGGCGAACGACACAAACCTGCGGATGGTGCGGACCTACTGGGCGCAGAAGGGCCAGCCGGAAAAAAGCCACATCATCAGCCGCAAGAATGCCTACCACGGCTCTTCGGTCGGGTCCGGCAGCCTGGGTGGCATGACCTATATTCACGAACAGGGCGGCATGCCGATTCCCGGCATCCACCACATCGGACAGCCCGACTGGTGGTCAGAAGGCGGCGACCAGACCCCGGAGGCATTCGGCCTTGCCCGCGCGCAGGAGCTTGAGGAAAAAATCCTCGAACTCGGGGCGGAGAAGGTCGCGGCCTTCATCGGTGAACCGATCCAGGGCGCTGGCGGCGTTGTTATCCCGCCCAGCACCTATTGGCCGGAAATCGAGCGTATCTGCAGAAAATACGATGTCCTGCTCATCGCGGACGAGGTGATCTGCGGGTTCGGCAGGACCGGGAACTGGTTTGGCTCGCAAACCGTCGGGATCAGCCCCGACATCATGACCATCGCCAAGGGGCTCAGCTCTGGCTACGCCCCCATCGGCGGCTCCATCGTTTCGGACGAGATCGCAGCCGTGATGAACGCATGTGAATTCAACCATGGCTATACGTATTCCGGGCACCCGGTCTGCGCCGCCGTCGCGTTGGAAAACCTGCGAATCATGGAAGAGGAAGACCTGCTTGGCCACATCCGCAACACCGCGATGCCGGCCTTGCACGCTGCGCTTGAAAAGCTGGGCGAGCATCCGCTGGTCGGCACCGTGAACGTTTCAGGCATGATGGCATCCCTGCCGCTGACGCCGCACAAGGAAAGCCGCGCGAAATTCGCAAGCGATGGCGGCACCGTGGGCTACATGTGCCGCGAGCACTGCTTTGCCAACAATCTGGTGATGCGCCATGTGGGCGACCGGATGATCATCTCGCCGCCGCTGGTGATCACACCGGAAGAGATCGACGTTTTTGCCGCGCGCGCCAAGCTGGCGCTGGATGCGACCTACAAGGACCTCAAGGACAAAGACATGCTCAAGATTCAGTCCTGAGATCACGCGGGGTGGCAGTTGGCGCGCGCTCCATGGGGCGCGAACCAACTGCCATCCTTACAATGCCCGCAAGCGGTCCAGAACGCTCAGCGATGGATAGCCGTCGGGCACAATTCCCCGATCCACCTGAAACCGGCGAATGGCATCCACGGTAAGAGGCCCCATCTTGGCATCTATCTTTTCCGTGTCGTAGCCCGCGCTGGTCAGTCTTTTCTGCAACTCGATTCTCTCGTCAAAGGTCAGAACCCGCAGGTGCCGGGGCCAGCCGTGTTCAAATGCCGGACCACCTTTGATCCGGTCGGCGAGGTGACCAACCGCGACGACATAGGCATCCGCGGTATTGTAATTTTCCAATGCGGCAAAATTGCCAAAGATCAGGAAAGCCGCGCCTTCCGCCCCGCCGGGCAGCAGGACAGACGCCAGACCATAATCCTTTACCGCCGTCCCGCTGGGCAGGGTCACACCCAGTGTTGCCCATTCGCTTGGCATCTTGCGCAGGGACCGGCGCGCCAGTTCATAATCGAATCCTTCGGGAATTTTGACCTCGACGCCCCAGGGCTGACCCCGGGTCCATCCGTGATGCTTGAGGTAGGCCGCCGTCGAGGCCAGCGCGTCCACCGGATCATCGCCCCAGATGTCCCGCTTGCCATCGGCATCGTGGTCGACCGCATGGTCCTGAAACGAGGTCGGCATGAACTGCGTATGCCCCATCGCACCGGCCCATGACCCGCTGAGTTTCGCTTTTGTGGTATCGCCGCTTTGCAGGATCTTGAGGGCGGCCAGCAGCTGATCTTCAAAAAATTCGGCCCGCCGTGCATCATAGGCAAGCGTGGCCATGGAATTCAGCACGGAATCGCCGCCCCGGAACGTGCCATAGGCGCTCTCCAACCCCCAGATTGCGACGATGATCTCCTTGTCCACATCATAGGTTTCTTCGATCTGGGTCAGTGCCTTGTCCCATTTCGCCAGAGCGGCCCTGCCGTTGGCGACGCGCAGGTCGGACACTGCGGTGTCCAGATAATCCCATATCGTCTTGGTGAATTCCGCCTGGTTGCGGTCGCGGCGCACAACCTCCGGGTCATAGGTCACATCCTTGAGCGCCCGGTCATAAACCGCACCATCAATGCCCTGCTCCAGCGCGCGCGGTCGAAACGCCGCTACCCACGCCCGCAACCCGGCTGTGGAGCCGCCCTCCGGCGCCGCCTGAACCTCGACAACACGCTCCGGCGGGCGGGCGGATGCATCCGGTGCCTGTGCCCCGCTGGCCGTGCCGAAAACCATCAATAGGCAGAAAACGAAAACTCGCCTGTGCATTTGCATGTCTCTTTGAAAAGGACTTTGGCCAAACCTACCCGTCTTTGGCCCCGCGAAAAAGGGCTTGTGGCCAGGTGTTCAATCCTGACCTTCGGGCTGTGCGCGGTTCGCTTCACGCAGGCGCGCGGTATAGTCGCGCAACATCGGAACGCGGCGGGGTCGAAAGCTCTTGCCGGTGCGGACCAGGTCATCCATCCGGTCCAGCCGGAACGCCCGGAAATCGCGCCGCAGGTGGCACCAGGCCAGCAGCATGTTTGTTTGCTGCATGTATACGATGCCCAAGGGATCGACCTGACGAACAGATGCGGCCCCTTTGGCATCCACGTATGAAAAGGCGATGGTTTCCTCATCCCATGTGGCAGCGCGCAACACGGCCACGTCGATACGCGGCGGGGCCGGTGGATCAAACCGGCGGGCATCCAGAATTGCATGTTGCAACCGGCGCGCCTGTCGAGGCGGGACTCGTGCGGTCAATTTGGCCAGCGCGGTTCTGGCAGCGCCAGCAAGGGCCGGATCACCAATTACGGACACATTGCGCAGACCCAGCACAAGAGCCTCCAATTCGTCGTCTTCGAAGGCCAGCGGCGGCATGGCGGCATCTTCGATCAGGGTGTAGCCAAATCCGGCCTCCCCGTCGATCACCGCGCCCAGCCCACGAAGCGCATCAATATCGCGATAGACGGTCCGCAGCGACACATCCATTTCATCCGCAAGCTGCTGCGCCCGGACCGGCGCGGGCAGCCGTCGCAGCGTTGTCATCATCTGGAAAAGGCGATGGGTTCGGGTCATGTGCAGGGCATACCCCATCCTGACAGGAATTGACAGCAATACCCGTTATCACGAGGCAGGAAAACAGGAGCACGACATGATCACTCTCATCACCTTTGCCCCGTCATTCGGGCAGATTGCCGCCAGCCCCTTTTGCGTCAAGGCAATCTGGCTGCTGAACATGTCCGGCGAGGACTGGCAACGGGAAGACAGCACCGATCCGCGCAACATGCCCAAACAGAAACTCCCTGCCATTCGGGTCGATGGGCAGGTAATCGCGGACAGCGACAATATCCGCGCCTTTCTGGAATCGCGTGGGGCGGATTTTGACGGTGGGTTATCCGAGATGGAAAAGGCCGCCTCGCGCGCCTTCATCCGCATGGCCGAGGAGCATATCTATTTTCACAACGTGCTGGCCCGGTGGGGCGACGATGAGGTCTGGCCGGTGATCCGGGACACTTATTTTGCCCAGATCCCCAAACCCCTGCGCGGCTTCATCACCGGTAAGTTGCGCAAGAACCTGTTGACGGGGATGAAAACCCAGGGGCTTGGCCGCCTCTCCGCGCAGGAGCGGCTCGAAAGGCTGGAACCGGACCTGCAGGCGATCACGACGCGGCTCTGGCAGGGGCCTTTCCTGTTCGGCGACAGGCCCACTGCCGCCGATGCTTCGGTGGCACCGATGCTGGCCGGATTGCGGGCCACGCCGGGCAACGGGCTGGCAAAGATGCGCATTGCCGGGGACCGGATGCTTTGCCGCTACATCGACCTTTGCCAGAACATGCTGGACATGCCGCAGGTGTACGATGTCACTTCGACCGCCGTGTCCGAGCCACTTTGCGCTTGATCTTGTTCTTCTTGCGCTTGGCCTTGGTCGCGCTCCGGCGGGGATGGCGCCCTGCCGGGGATTGCCGCCCCTGCGGGACTTTCTGATCGTCGATTTCAAGCAGTTCCAACGCAATGCCGCCGGTGACCGGCACAGCCTCTGCCAGGCGGACGGTGACGCGTTGACCGATGCTGATCAACCTGCCGGTGTCCGACCCCATCAGGGTCTGCGCCTCGCGGTCATAGTGGAAATACTCGCGGCCCAGCGCACGCATGGGCAGCAATCCATCCGCCCCGGTCTCATCCAGCTTCACAAAGGCCCCGAACCGGGCGATGCCGCTGATCCGGCCGGTAAATTCGCTGCCCACACGTTCAGACAGATAGGACGCCAGATAGCGGTCTGTCGTGTCCCGCTCCGCCGTCATGGATCTGCGTTCCGTATCGGAAATATGCGCGCCGGTCTGATCCAGCATCTCCATATCCTCGGGCGTCAGCCCGTCCTTGCCCCAGCCATGCGCAGTGACCAGCGCGCGGTGCACGATCAGATCGGCATAGCGCCGGATCGGCGAGGTGAAATGCGCATAGGATCGCAGCGCCAGGCCAAAATGCCCGATGTGTTCCGGCCCGTAATAGGCCTGGGTCATCGCACGCAGGGTGCTGAGATTGATCAGTTCCGCATCATCGGAGCCCGCCGCATCGTTCAGCAACCGGTTCAGATGTGCGGTCTGCAGCACCTGCCCCTTGGCCAGCGTGTACCCGGCAGCAGCTGCGGTCTCGCGCAAGGCGTCCAGTTTCTCCTGCGAGGGTTCCTCGTGGATACGGTAAAGCAGCGGTATCTTCTTTGCCGCCAGCGTTTCGGCGGCAGCGACATTCGCCAGCACCATGAATTCCTCGATCAACCGGTGAGCATCCAGCCGGTCCTTGAAGTTCACTGACTTGACCTTGCCGTCCTCCGCCAGCTCGATCCGCCGCTCTGGCAAATCCAGGTCAAGCGGCTGGCGCTCGGCTCTTGCCAGCTTCAGCGCGCCATAGGCCGCGTAAAGCGGTTTCAGCACCGGATCCAGCAACGGCCCGGTCTTGTCATTCGGATTGCCGTCAATGGCGTCCTGCACTTCTTCGTAATGCAATGAGGCCGGCGAGCGCATGAGCCCGCGATGAAACGAATGCTTCAGCTTGTTGCCCCTGGCATCCAGCACCATGCGCACTGCGATACAGGCGCGCGGCACGCCTTCGTGCAGCGAACACAGATCGCCTGACAGGCGGTCAGGCAACATCGGCACGACGCGATCCGGGAAATAGGTGGAATTTCCCCGCTTGCGCGCCTCGCGATCCAGGGCAGAGCCGGGGGTGACGTAATGGGCAACATCGGCAATCGCGACCCAAAGCACATGACCGCCTTCGTTCTTCGGGTCCTGGTCGGCATGGGCATAGCAGGCATCGTCATGGTCGCGCGCGTCTGAGGGGTCGATGGTGATCAGCGGCAGATCGCGCAGGTCCTCGCGGCCTTTCAGCCCGGCAGGTTTCTTTGCATCCGCTTCGGCAATCACATCGTCGGGAAAGTGATCCGGAATGCCGTGCTGATGGATGGCAATCAGCGACACCGCCCTGGGTGCCGAAGGGTCGCCCAGCCGTTCGACAATGCGCGCCCTGGGCAGACCCATACGGCCCTTTGGCCCGGCCTGTTCCGCCTCGACCAGCTCGCCGTCCCTGGCACCATGGGTCGCTCCCTCGGCCACCACCCATTCGCGGTCGGCCCCCTTGTCGATCGGCACGATCCGTCCGCCTTCGCTGCGCTTGCGGAAAATGCCCATGACCCGTTTGGGATTGGTGCCGATCCGCCGGATCAGGCGGGCTTCGTAATTGTGACCTTCCTCCTTCACGACGGTCAGCCGTGCCAGGATGCGATCGCCTTCGCCCAGCGCGGGGTCGGATGCGCGTGGGATCACCAGAACAACGGGTTCCACCCCCTCGCCCTGCCATTCCATCGGCTTGGCAAACAGATCGCCATCCTTGTCCGCGTGGCTGATGACCAGAACCGACACCGGCGGCAGGCGGTCAGGATCCTGATAGCTGCGCTTGCGCTTTTCCAGATGCCCTTCTGCCTCCAGCTCCTTGAGCTGACGCTTGAGGTCGATGCGCGCGGCCCCCTTGATTCCGAACGCCTTGGCGATGTCACGCTTGGCGGTCAGGGTGGGGTTCTGTTCGATCCAGTCAAGGATCTCGGCTTTGGTCGGAATGTTGCTCATCCCCCTCAGCTAGCACGCGGCCCTGCCAACGTCATGTTCAAATCGTCAGCGTTGTCCACGTCGCTCAGGGTATCGCATGTCGCGATCCGGTGGTCCGGCAGCGTTGCCCGGCTGTCGGCCAGCGCCGTGGACGTGGACCAGCGCACGTTGCGAAAAAATCCGGGGGGCTGACGGCGCGGGTGTTTCAGACCGATCAGCCAGAAACCCCCGTCCGGGGCGGGGCCAAAGACCGCATCATGATCGCCCAGCCGCCTGAATGCCCTGGCAACATGCGCCCGGTTCACAGCTGGAATATCCGCGCCAATCAGGCAGGCGGGCCCGTGCTGCACCTGGCGCAGCATCCGCGCCATCCGCTCCCCCAAATCACCGCGTCCCTGCGCCAGCCGGGGCAGGCCGGCGGGCCAGACGCGGCTGCGCAACCCTTCGGCATCCGGTGAAACGGCCAGCACGATCTGCCAGCGCGGATCGTCCAGCCTTTGCAGCAGGCGACCTGCCTGATGCCGGAACCACCATGCTGCTGCCGTCATGCCGATGTCGCGGCCAAGGCGGGTTTTGACCCGTCCGGGATGCGGCTCTTTCAGCATGATGATCAGCGTTCGGTTCAAAGATCCCGCACCATGTCGCGATGGGGAATGCCCGCATCGTCAAAGACCGGTCCGACCGCCGTGAACCCAAGCGCCTCGTAGAATCCCAGGGCATGTACCTGCGCGCCCAGCCTGGCCTTGCGCGCGCGCCCTTCTGCCGCCGCAAGCGCCGCACGGATCAGACCCGCGCCCAGCCCGGTGCCCCGATGGGATCTCAGCACGCAAACCCTGCCAATCTTGGCGACTTCACCGTCGAACAGAACCCGGGCGGTCCCCACCGGTGTGGCCCCGTCCCGCGCCAGAAGATGCAGGCAGGAATTGTCCAGCCCGTCGAGTTCATCCGCCTCGCTGACGCCTTGTTCCTCGATAAAGACAACCCGCCGCAGACGCAGGCAGCTTGCCAGGTCATCGGTGGTTTCAATCGTCACGGTCATGCAAAATAGTCGCGCAGAATGCGCCCATAAATCGCCTTGAGCTGATGTATCTGCTCAACCACGACATGTTCGTCCACCTGGTGCATGGACTGGCCCACCAGCCCGAATTCCACAACCGGGCAATGCGCCTTGACGAAACGGGCATCGGATGTGCCACCGGTGGTGGAGAGTTCAGGCGTCACCCCCGTTTCAGCAGCAACCGAGGTTGCCACCAGCGCCGAAAGCGCGCCCGGCGGCGTGATGAAACTTTCGCCCGAGATCTTGATGCTCATCTCGACCTCGACACCAAAGGCATCTCGGATCTGTGCCACTTCCTGCTCCAGCCATGCGGTCAGGCTGGCGCCGGAATGTGTGTCATTAAACCGGATGTTCACAGCGGCCGAGCAGCTGCGCGGGATCACGTTGCTGGCGGGGTTGCCGGTGTCCACGGTCACCACGGCCAGCGTGGAGGGGTCGAAGTGATCCGTCCCCCGGTCCAGCTCATGACTGGCAAGCCGGTCCATCAGCCGCACCATGGCAGGCAGCGGGTTGTTGGCGCGATGTGGATAGGCCGAATGCCCCTGCGTCCCGATCACCTTGAACCAAGCGGACATCGACCCGCGGCGGCCGATCTTGATCATATCGCCCATCTTCTCGGGGCAGGTCGGCTCTCCCACCAGGCAGGCATCCATACGTTCGCCATTTTCCGCCATGTAGTCCAGCAGCGCCGCCGTGCCGTCCACGCCATCGCCCTCCTCGTCCCCCGTGATGGTCAGGACAACAGACCCATCCGGCGGTGTGTCACGCACGAAATCGACGGCAGCGGCGACAAATGCCGCAACGCCGGATTTCATATCCGTGGTGCCACGGCCATACATCACCCCATCCTTGATCTCGGCGCCGAAGGGCGGCATCGACCAGTCATCGGGATTGCCCACGGGCACCACATCCGTATGCCCGTTAAAGCCGAATGCCTTGCCGTTGCCCCTGGCCCCCCAGCGGGCAAAAAGGTTGCAGATGCCCCTCCGGTCCACCCGGACACAATTGAAACCGGCCTGCGACAGAACCTCCTCGACAATCTCCAGCGCCCCTTCGTTTGCAGGGGTGACAGAGGCGCAGCGCACCAGCCTTGCCGTAAGCTCTACAGGGTCAATCGCGGGCATATCGGGCTCCTTGGTTAAGGTGTATTGGTCGGCATTGACCTTTTGTGACCAAAAAAGCGCGGTGCCAAGGGGGGGATTTCACGAAATGCTTAACAGTTTTGTCCGGATGGTGTTAAGGTTGTGGCAATAATATGACCCGAGGCAGGGCATCAGCAGTAAACGCAAGACCGGACACCTGAAAACAGGGCCATCCTTGCACTTCGGCAAGTGAAAAGCACGGGCTTGATCCGTGCGCCGCTGACCAATGTCGCCTCGAACCAAGGGTAAGAGGCAGAGACGTGGTAGCAGCATCAGAACTTCCCATCGAAACGGTCCGAGAAGGCACCAGCGCCACGGATATGGCCGAAACGATATTTGGCGACGGCGTAACCGTCGTCGGCGCGACCTATTACGGCGACAACGACAGCGCCGGCATCTATTCGGGTGGCGACGCAACTGCCCCCGGTGTGACCCCGGGCGATACCGGCGTGATCCTGTCGACGGGCAATGCGCAGGATTTCACCAATTCCAACGGTCAGTCGAACCAAAGCACCAATACCTCCACCAATACATCGGGAACGAACAACTACCGCCCCTACAACGATGTGGCAGGGGCGCGGACCTATGACGCGGCAACGCTGGATGTGGATTTCATTCCCGACAGCAGCGTGATGACCATGCAGTTCGTCTTTTCCTCGGAGGAATATCCCGAGTTCGAGAATTCGATCTATCAGGATTTTGTCGGCGTCTGGGTCAACGGCACACTTGTGCCGATGGACGTGGGCAATGGCGACGTGGACCCCGGCAACGTCAATACCGCCAATAACATCAACATGTACGTGAACAACCAGAACGACCAGTTCAACACGGAGATGGACGGGTTCACGATCACATTGACCCTGACCATGTTCGTGAACCCCGGTGTCGTGAATTCGCTGCGCATCGCCATCGCGGACGTCTCGGACAGCAACTACGATTCCAATTTGCTGATCGCCGGCAACTCGGTTCAGACCGACCTCATCGCGATGTCCGACAACGTGGATCTGTTTCCGGACGGCGAACGTGAAATCGACGTCCTTGGCAATGATATCAACGAAGGTGGCGGCACGCTGACCATCACGCATATCAACGGCGTGGCGGTCAATGCGGGCGACACGATTACGCTGCCGACCGGCCAGACGGTGCGCCTGAATGCAAACGGGACATTTACGGTCACGGGTGACGGTGACGTCGAGAACTTCAACTTCACCTATACGATCGACAACGGCATCAACACCGACGTCGGCTTCGTCAACGCGACGGGCGTGCCCTGTTTCGTCGCTGGCACCCTGATCGCGACCCCCGATGGGGAACGGCCGGCCGAACACCTGCAACCCGGCGACATGGTGCTGACCCAGGATGACGGACCGCAGCCACTGCGCTGGAGCGGCACCCGCACCGTTCCCGCCACCGGAGAGTTCGCCCCGATCCACATCCGTGCGAACACCTTTGGCAAGCACCGTGATCTGCTGGTGTCGCCGCTGCACCGGGTGCTGATCCGGGACAATCTGGCAGAGCTTCTGTTCGGCGAGGCCGAAGTGCTGATCGCGGCGCGCGACCTTGTGAATGACAGGTCTGTCACCCGACGCACGGGTGGCGATGTCACCTATGTTCATCTGCTCTTCGACCGCCATCAGGTCGTCTTTTCCGAAGGGCTGGAAACCGAAAGCTTCCTGCCCGGGCCCCAGACCAAGCAAAGTTTTGAGCAGGAGATCGTGAATGAGATCTGCGCCCTGTTCCCGGAAATCGACCCGGAGACCGGTGCAGGCTATTCACCCGCGGCACGACGCACCCTGAAACGGTTTGAAGCGGGCCTGCTGCGCGCCGCGAAGGCGGCGTGACATGACCTGGCTGGCGCTTTGCGATCACGATGGGCGGCGGCTCTCTGTCCGGGGCCTGGGCAGCGACAAGAATGACCAGCCACAGGTTGAGGACGATCCGCGCACACTGTTGACGCGTGGTTCGATCATGTTTGAAACCCGGCTTTCCGCGGATGGGCGTCCGCAACTGCTGTTCGGGTACAAGACAACCTTTCCCTGGCAGCGCAGCCTGACGTTTCAGGCGATACCGGGCGGCGGCATCGCCATGGTGCAGGTCCAGGGCAAATCCATCAACCACGCCGCGATCCAGCGCAAGGATGCGGGCCGGACAGATGTGGTCCGGATCACCTATTCCTGGGACAGCTGCGCCAAATGGGGCCGGATGACGCTGGAACAGCCCGAAGTCACGACCCTGACCAGCGTCTATGTCGAAAATCCGCACCCCCTGTCCCTGGAAGACGTGCGTCAGCTGATGCTGGGCAGCGGCGACCACACCTTTGCACCGGACATGATTTTTGCCGCCCTGTCCGATCAGATCGAACCGATCGGACCGATGCCCAGTCTTCTGCCGGGGACACCGCTGGCCACGCCATGGGGCTACAGGCCCGCCGAGACCTTGCAGCGGGGCGACACCGTGATGACCCGCAATGCCGGGGTGGTCCCTGTCCTGCAAACCATCAGCCGGACCGTTCCCGCGCGGGGCAGCTATCATCCCGTGCGCCTGCGCGCGCCCTATTTCGGATTGCAGCAGGATATCGTCGTGTCACCGGACCAGCGGCTGATCATCGACGGCCCGGAAGTGGAATACCTGTTCGGCCAAGAGGCCGTTCTGGTGCCCGCGCGGCATCTGGTCAACGGCTTTGCCGCGATGGCAGAGCCCTGCGGCCCGACCATCAGCTATACCCAATTGCTCTTGCCCAGCCACGAAACGCTTCTTGCTGCCGGCACAGCGCTCGAAAGTCTCTATATCGGGCGTATTCGCCGGAACGGGCAACATCTGCACGGCAGCCTGCTGCACGGGCTTGATCGCAACAGCCTGCCGGAACACGGCAAGCCTGCGCATCACGTCTTGCAATGGTATGATGCGATTCACCTGGCCCGCCAGCGCGCGGCCTGAAGTCAGAAAGCTGACATCCCGCAGGCCCGATGGCCGCTCAGAGGGTCAATCAAAGAAGGGCGTCATCTGCGCGACGATGACCGCGTTTTCTTCCAGCGCGCGGGCCATCAGCGCGCGCTCCTCCTCGTCGATCTCGTGGCCTTCGGCCTCACGCTCGGCCAATGTGCCGTAGCCCGTGACATCAAGCGGATTGGTATCCGCCTGCTTGAGAATCGCAACAGTTTCGCGCACCGCTTCGGCCTCGTCGATGCCGGAAGCAAAGCACATCAGCGCGGCGCCAGTCGCCTTTTCGGGCAGGCCGTCGCCTTCCTTGCGGCCAATCTCGACCAAAAGGGTGTAAACTTGCTGTCTGCTTGGACCTTTTTTCGCCATGCGCGCAATTGGCGGCGCGGCAGGGGGTTTGTCAAGCCGCTGCGGATGCCCCACGCGCCAAGGTCCAGGTCAGCTGCGCCCCCGCATTGCGCGGATGGCCGCGATCAACAGGCACGCACCGATAAAGCCGACAACAAGCTGGCCGATCCATCCGCCAAGGGTGAAACCGAATATGAACAACAGAATCGCGTTGAGCAGCATCGCCCCGACGATTCCCATGAAGATGTTGAGCAACAGCCCGTGATCACCCTTCATGAATTTCTCCGCCAGCCATCCGGCGATGCCGCCAACGATAATTGCCGCGATCCAGCCCAAACCTGTCATGGTATCCGTCCTTCCCTGAGATATCGGACAGAAACCCGCAGGTCGGGAAATGGTTCCCGGTCAGGAACGAAGAAGCTCGTTGATCGAGGTTTTCGACCGCGTCCGTTCGTCCACGCGTTTCACGATGACTGCGCAATACAGGCTGACATTGTTCTTGGACGGCATCGTACCCGCCACAACGACCGACCCCGCGGGCACTTCGCCATACATGATCTCGCCGGTTTCGCGGTCCACGATCTTGGTCGACTGGCCGATGAAAACGCCCATGCCCAGAACGGAACCTTCCCGCACGATGCAGCCTTCGACCACTTCCGAACGCGCCCCGATAAAGCAATTGTCCTCGATGATGGTCGGGCCCGCCTGCATCGGCTCCAACACGCCGCCGATGCCAACGCCGCCGGACAGATGCACGTTCTTGCCGATCTGCGCGCAGGAGCCGACAGTGACCCATGTGTCCACCATTGCGCCGCTGTCCACATAGGCACCGATGTTCACAAAAGACGGCATCAGCACCGCGCCCGGCGCGATATAGGCAGAGCGGCGCACCACGCAGTTGGGCACGGCACGGAAACCGGCCTCTTTCCATTCCGCGTCGCCCCAGCCCTTGAACTTGCTGTCGACCTTGTCCCACCACCCGGCACCCTGCGGGCCGCCATCGTGATATTCCATATCCTTGATCCGGAAGCCCAGCAGCACGGCCTTCTTGGCCCATTGGTTCACGTGCCAATTGCCGTCTTCCTGCTTTTCCGCAACCCGCAGTTTGCCTGAATCCAATGCATTCAGCGTCTCCTCGATCGCGTCACGGGTTTCGCCAGTGGTCGATGAATTGATTTGATCACGGGTGTCCCACGCTTTTTCGATCGCGGTTTCAAGTTGGGAATTGGACATTGGGCGCACTCCTGCTGAAGAAAGTCTTTGACGCGCTATACCTGCGGACCGGATGTCACGCAACTTCCGTAAAGATGTCGGCCGCAGGGCGGTTCCTGCATGACCGATACCCCATTGCAAGTTCGGCCCAACCACGCCACCCTGACCTGCCATCTAATCCGGAGAGACTGATGAAAGACGATGACCGCCGCCACCCCCTGCGCCATGCATCCAGTGATCGCAGGGCGGCGGAATCCGCACCCGACACGGCACAGACGCGGGCCCCGGCGTATCGTCTGGCGTTTTCCGACGATGATTTCATGTGTCGCGACGAACTTCGCCCCGTGCGGCTGCAACTGGAACTGCTGAAACCCCAGTTGATGCTGGATGCCGAAGGGGTGGAAAGCACCATCGTCCTTTTTGGCGGCGCACGCATTCCGGAACCGGCAGAAAAACACACCGCCCGGACCGAGACCCTGGCGGATCTGTCCCGCTTTTACGATGAAACCCGCGAATTTGCCCGCCTGATGACCCTGAAATCCATGCAGAGCAACGGACGCGAGGGTGTGATCGTCACCGGCGGCGGGCCGGGCGTGATGGAGGCTGGCAACCGCGGCGCGATGGACGCCGGCGGGCGCTCTGTCGGGCTGAACATCGTGTTGCCGTTCGAGCAGGCACCCAATGCCTATGTCACACCGGAATTATGCTTTAATTTTCACTACTTCGCCATCCGCAAGATGCACTTCCTGATGCGGGCCAAGGCGATCTGCGTCTTTCCCGGTGGCTTTGGCACCATGGACGAAATGTTCGAGGCGCTGACCCTGATCCAGACGGGCCGGATGGAGCCGGTTCCGTTTCTGCTGTTTGGGCAGGCATTCTGGGAAAAGATCATCAACTGGGACGCGCTGGCAGATGCCGGCACCATCTCGGTCGAGGACCTGGACCTGTTCCGATTTGTCGAAACAGCGGCCGAAGCGATGGACCTGATCGAAAACTGGAAAGTGTCACCTGCGCGCAAGGAAATTCCCGGCCGGTAAGCACCTGCTGTTGATCGTTCTGCGCCTGGTTGATCGTCCGGGCGTCAACAGCCGTGCGCCTCGCCCGCCGGCGCAATCGGTCCGGTCAGGCGCGCGCCTGGTCGGGCAGCACACCAACTTCCACATGATGTGGCAGCGTTTCCACGATTTCACCGTGATCCGTCGACTTGATCGCATAGCCATATCCGGCCAGCCGGTGTTTCCATTCGCGACTGGAAAGCGCCACGGCGCGTTCCCGCAGCACGAGGTCCATGACCTGAGCGGTGATAAAAGGGTCCTTGTTGATCATGACAGACATTTTCTGTCTCCTGATTGGGTTTCTACAGGAAACAATCTTGACGCCGCCCATGGCAACAATTGCTCGGGAATGCGTCGGAACAAAGGTCATTTCAGGACGCACCGAACGACCCGTGATGTCATAAATCTGTAATTTATTGCTTTAATTCAGATACATAAAGCCCGGAGGCCGCCTGACCCCCGGACCAAAATTGATCTCAAATCGCCTGATTCCATTGCCTCGGGAGCAGCATCAGCACCTCTTTGCCGGATGGCAGATCAACTGATCCCCGCGTCCGCCTCGATCTGCCTGCGCGACTTGCGCGCGCGTTCCGTGGCCGATTTCAGCTGCCCGCAGGCCGCCATGATATCCTCGCCCCGCGGGGTGCGGATCGGAGAGGCATAGCCGGCCTTGTAGATGATATCGGCAAAGGCGCGGATGCGGTTGTTGCTGGACCGCTTGTATGGCGCACCGGGCCATTCGTTGAACGGGATCAGGTTGATCTTGGCCGGAATGCCGTCAATCAGCTTGACCAGCCGCCGCGCGTCTTCGTCGCTGTCGTTGACGCCGTGCAGCATGACATATTCGAAGGTGATCCGCTCTGAATTGCTGACCTTGGGATAGCTGCGCAGGGCGTCCAGCAACTCCTCGATGTTCCAGCGCTTGTTGATCGGCACCAGCTTGTCACGCACCTCATCCGTGGTGGCATGGAAGGATACGGCAAGCTGGCAGCCAATCTCCTGCGCGGTGCGCCAGATCTCCGGCACCACGCCCGATGTGGACAGCGTGATCCGACGGCGCGACAGCTGGATGCCTTCGGCGTCCATCGCGATTTTCATCGCGTCGCGCACGTTCTCGAAATTATACAGCGGTTCACCCATGCCCATCAGCACGATGTTCGACAAAAGCCGCGTCTCATCCTTGACCGCGCCCGGGACCGGCCATTCGCCCAGATCGTCCCGCGCCACCATGACCTGGCCGATGATCTCTGCCGCCGTCAGGTTGCGCACCAGCTTTTGCGTGCCTGTGTGGCAGAACGAACAGGTCAGCGTGCACCCTACCTGTGACGATACGCAAAGCGTGCCGCGCCCCTCTTCCGGGATATAAACCACCTCGACCTCATGACCGCCGGCAATGCGGACAAGATACTTGCGCGTGCCGTCGCTGCTGACCTGCCTGGTCACGACCTCCGGCACCTCGATCACGAATTTCTCAGCCAGCTCGGCCCGGTAGGCCTTGGCCAGATTGGTCATCGCATCGAAATCACGCACGCCCCACTGGTAGATCCACTGCCAGATCTGGCCGACCCGCATCTTAGCCTGCTTTTCCGGCGTGCCGTTGGCAATCAGAGCCTCCCGCATCTTGTCGCGGGTCATCCCGACAAGGTTCACAGGACCCTCCGGCATCTTGCGCGGAATGGTATGGACGTCCTGGGTAATTGGCGCGGTGGCGGTCATGGGGCGACTCTCCTTGGGTGGATGCGTCTCTATATAGAATGTGCCGCGAATTGCAAAAGGGTCTTGAACCGCAGGCTCCGGGGTATGGTTATCCCCACTTGCGCGGTCTTTGCATCCGGCCCAACCTCAATCCATTCAGACTTTCGCACCCCTGGCTTCATTTCAAGCCACCCTGCAGGGGCATGAACCATTTTTTCTGAAGGATAGATGTATGTCGATATTCTACGGCCTCGCCCTGACATCCGGTACGGCCCTGATTGTCATCTTCGGCGACTACCTGATCAAAACCGCCGTTGTCGAAGGCCAGTCAGCCGGATCGCCACTGGTCATCATCGGCTGCGCGCTTTACGCGGGCTCGGCCCTGCTTTGGTACTTTGCCCTGCAGCACATCACACTTTCGCAAGCCGGAGTCGGGTTTTCCATGATCACGCTGATCGCGCTCTGCGCCCTGGGTGTGCTGCGGTTCGGCGAAACCCTGGAATTCAGGGAATTCGCCGGAATCGGCTGCGCTCTGGCGGCGATGGTATTAATGGTGCGCATCGTCTGAACGCACCACGCACCAATGTTCAGCCACCGCAGCGCTTGGCCGCGTCTTCCACCGCTGCCGTGAATCCCAGCAAGGAGAACGTGTCCTTGGTGTTCGTCCCCCGACCTGACTGACCGCTGAGCACCGCATCGGCACCGCGTTTCATCGCCGTGATGATCTTGGCATCATCTTCGGTGGTTGCCGGCCACGCCCATTCACCCTCGGTGAACAGCTCAAACGTATTGCCGGAAATATCCATGTTTACGGTCGATCCCGACTTGAAGGGGTAGCCACCGGTAAAGGCAACCTGCCCCTTGGCGCCGGCAGAGGGCCGGTAGAACACCATCAACAAGGTCTGACCGCGGTTCACCGCGACAACCCGGCCATCGCGCGAATTCACGGTTTCCTTTGGTGTGGACACGCCCCAGCATTCGGTCGGGTTGTCCTCGACGAAGACACTCCAGTCCGTCTTGGCAGCGACGCGGTTCGTGCTCTGATCCTGTGCGGCAGCGCCTGACGCCGCAAAAGCGGCCAACCCTGCCACAACCCCTAAATTCTTAATAATTCGCATCTGTCCAGCCTCCAGCTGTCCTTGACCTCAACTCAATCGCAAGCCTTGATGGCGGCGTTGTTTGGCCGCTCTCCTGCAAGTGCCTGTTATCTTTTCGACAACAAGCATAATAACGCGAAACAGGCGACAGACGAAACCCTGATTGGCAGGTTTTCGCGCACGAATCGGAGGAATTCATGACCCAGCCAAGCCCCTTTGCCGAAATCTGGCGTGGTCCCATTCTGGAAAGCGTCCATTCAGGCCATGCGGTGGTCTGCGACGACACCGGCCAGATCGCGCAATCATGGGGTGATCCGAGTGCCGTGATCCTCCCCCGTTCGTCGTCCAAGATGATCCAGGCCCTGCCGCTGGTCACCTCCGGCGCCGCCGACAGGATGAGGCTTTCCACCGAACAGCTTGCGCTGGCCTGCGCCTCGCACAACGGCGCCGCGATCCATACCGACAGGGTCAACTCATGGCTCGATACCCTTGGTCTGGACGATGCCGCATTGCGCTGCGGTCCGCAGGAACCCGATGACCGCGATGCCCGCAACCACCTGATCCGGGCAGATGAGGCCCCCTGCCAGGTTCACAACAACTGCTCGGGCAAACACGCGGGTTTCCTGACACTGAACAGGCATCTTGGCGGCAATTCGGAATATGTCGATCCGGCGCATCCGGTGCAAAAGGCCTGCCTGGACGCCTTCGAAGACGTCACAGAAGAGACTTCACCCGGCTACGGCATTGATGGCTGCTCGGCCCCGAACCACGCCTGCACGCTGCACGGCATGGCACGCGCCATGGCCCGTTTCGCCGCCGCGCCCGATGGCGCCGCCGAAACCCGCCTGCATCAGGCGATGCGCCTGCACCCGGAGCTTGTCGCGGGCGAGGGTCGGGCCTGCACCGAGCTGATGCGCGCGATGGACGGCAAGGTCGCCCTGAAAACCGGCGCCGAAGGCTTCTTCATCGCCATCCTGCCCGAGCAGAAGCTGGGCATCGCCCTCAAGGCGGCCTGCGGCACCACGCGTGCCGCAGAATGCGCCATCGCCGCGATTCTGGTCAAACTCGGCGCCCTTGATCCGAACCATCCCGCCACGCTGAAACGCATGAACGCCCCGATTACCAACAGACGAGAGATCGTGACAGGTGTGCTGAAACCTGCTGCCGAACTCCTCTGATTCTTTTTGGCAAAAAATATTCCCGGGGGAGTCCGAAGGACGGGGGCAGCGCCCCCACCGGATCGCCGCCGTCAGGCGGCGAAATCCGATTGCGCATAGCCCTGCACATAAAGCAAGGCGGTCAAATCACCGAAATTCACCCGCACATTACATTGCGCGGCTACGGCAGGCTTTGCGTGCAGCGCCACACCAAGGCCCGCACGCTTCAACATGCCCAGATCATTCGCCCCGTCCCCGACAGCGATCACATCCGCCTCGGCGATACCCAGCCGCGCCGTGATCTGCTCCAGCGCATCGACCTTTGCCTGTTTACCCAGGATCGGCATCCCCACCTCACCGCTCAACATACCCTTGTCGACCAGCAGGGTATTGGCCCGATGCTCGTCAAATCCCAGCAGAGCGGCGACCTTTGCCGTAAAGGCCGTAAAGCCGCCGGAGACCAGAGCCGCATGGCCGCCCTGCGCCTTCATCGTCGCCAGCAGCACCGGACCGCCCGGCATCAGGGTAATCCGTTCCGCCAGCACCTTGCCGATCACCGATTCCGGTAACCCTTTCAACAGACCGACCCGCTCGCGCAATGCGCCGTCAAAATCCAACTCGCCATTCATCGCACGCGCCGTGATGTCCTTGACCCTTGCCCCCACACCGGCCTCATCGGCCAGTTCGTCGATACATTCCTGCTGGATCATCGTGCTGTCCATATCGGCCAGCAACATCCGTTTGCGGCGATTCGCGGTCGGCACGACAACCAGATCGACGCCCATCTTCTGACACTCCTCCCAGACGGCCTCGAAATTGTCAGGCTGCTGCGCGATCCCGAATTCCGCCACCTCGTCCGGCGCCAGCCAGACTGCTTCGCCGCCGCCCCAGGCATTGCGCAGGTTTTCGACCAATGCGGGCTCAAGAGTCCGCGCTTGGGGTGAGGTCAGCAAGACAACTGTGTACATCCGAAGTTTCCGATCCGCGTCATTCAGGTCGCAAATGTGCGACAAGGCGGCGTTCTAGACACGTTTTTCAGATTGCGCCAGCCTGACCAACCGCTTAAACGCAGCCTTGGGACACCCTTCCCCAACGAAGGGCGCTTATCTGAGAGGGTAGCATCAATGGCTATTACTGCACCGGCAACGCGGCCGGCTAATCCGCGTTTTTCTTCCGGCCCCTGTGCCAAAATCCCCACATTCGATCTGAACAAGCTGGCATCCGCTCCCCTGGGGCGCAGCCACCGTGCCGCTCCTGGCAAGGCCAAACTGCTTGCGGCAATCGAGACGACCCGCGAGGTCCTCGGTGTGCCGGCGGATTACCGCATCGGCATCGTACCTGCCTCTGACACCGGGGCTTTCGAGATGGCCATGTGGTCCCTGCTGGGCGAACGCCCTGCCGAAATGGTCGCCTGGGAATCCTTCGGCGCGGGCTGGGTCACCGATGTGGTCAAACAGCTCAAGATCGAAGCGACGGTACACGAGGCCGACTATGGCCAGATCGTCGACATGGCAACGCTCAACTACGACAACGATGTCTGCTTTACCTGGAACGGCACCACCTCCGGTGTGCGGATGCCGAACGGCGATGCGATCCCGGCGGATCGTGCGGGCCTGACGCTCTGCGACGCGACCTCGGCCGCCTTTGCGCAGGACCTGCCCTGGGACAAGCTGGATGTGACCACCTTCTCCTGGCAGAAGGTGCTGGGCGGTGAAGCGGCCCACGGCATGCTGATCCTCAGCCCCCGCGCGGTGGAACGGCTGGAAAGCTACACACCCGCCTGGCCCCTGCCAAAGATTTTCCGCCTGACAAAAGGCGGCAAGCTGAACGAAGGCATCTTCAAGGGCGAGACGATCAACACGCCCTCCATGCTCTGCGTCGAGGATTACCTGCTGGCGCTGGACTGGGCCAAATCCGTGGGCGGGCTGAAGGGCCTGATCGCGCGGGCCGACGCCAACGCGCAGGCGATCTTTGATTTCTGCGAGGCGAACGACTGGATCGCGAACCTGGCCGAAGACCCGGCCACGCGTTCCAACACATCGGTCTGCCTGAAGTTCACCGATGACCGCATCACCGACGGTGCCGCCTTTGCCAAGGCTGTCGCCAAGAGGCTGGCAGACGAGGGCGTGGCGCTGGACATCGGCGCCTACCGCGATGCCCCCGCCGGTCTGCGCATCTGGTGTGGCGGTACCGTCGAAACCGCCGACATCGAGGCGATGCTGCCCTGGCTCACCTGGGCCTTCGAGGCCGAAATCAACACATGATCGGTGCGCCATAAAGGCACCCCCAACGCATGACCCGTAGGGTGCGCATTCACTGCGCACCTTCCCCCATCCCACAAAGGACCACAGCAATGGCCCCCAAAGTACTCATCTCCGACAAGCTCAGCGACGCCGCCGTTCAAATCTTCAAGGACCGCGGCATCGACGTGGATTTTCAGCCCGACCTGGGCAAGGACAAGGACAAGCTGGCCGAGATCATCGGCAATTATGATGGCCTTGCCATCCGCTCCGCGACCAAGGTCACCGAAAAGATCCTCGCCAATGCGCCGAACCTCAAGGTCATCGGCCGCGCCGGGATTGGCACCGACAACATCGACAAGGAAGAAGCCTCCAAGAAAGGCGTGATCGTCATGAACACGCCCTTCGGCAACATGATCACCACCGCCGAACACGCCATTGCGATGATGTTCGCCGTGGCCCGCCAGATCCCAGAAGCCTCGGCCTCCACCCATGCCGGCAAATGGGAGAAGTCGAAGTTCATGGGTGTCGAACTGACCGGCAAGACGCTGGGCGTGATCGGCGCGGGCAATATCGGCGGCATCGTCTGCGACCGTGCGCGCGGCCTCAAGATGAAAGTCGTCGCCTACGATCCCTTCCTCGGCGACGAGAAGGCCAAGAAGATGGGCGTCGAAAAGGTCGACCTCGACGAACTGCTGAAACGTGCCGATTTCATCACCCTGCACGTCCCTTACACCGATCAGACCGCCAATATCCTCAGCCGCGAGAACCTGGAGAAAACCAAGAAAGGCGTGCGCATCATCAATTGCGCCCGTGGCGGTCTGGTGGACGAAGAGGCGCTGGCCGAAATGCTGAAATCCGGCCATGTGGCGGGTGCGGCATTTGACGTCTTCAAGGTCGAACCGGCCACCGAGAACCCGCTGTTCAACCTGCCCAACGTGGTCTGCACCCCGCACCTCGGTGCCGCCACGACAGAGGCACAGGAAAACGTCGCGCTGCAGGTGGCCGAGCAGATGGCGGATTACCTGCTGACAGGTGCCGTCAGCAACGCGCTGAACATGCCATCGGTCACCGCCGAGGAAGCCAAGGTCATGGGCCCATGGGTCAAGCTGGCCGGACATCTGGGGGCCTTCATCGGTCAGATGACAGATGAACCGATCAAGGCGATCAACATTCTTTACGACGGCTCGGTCGGCAAGATGAACCTCGACGCGCTGAACTGCGGTGTGGTTGCCGGCATCATGAAACGCGCCAACCCGGACGTGAACATGGTTTCCGCCCCGGTCGTCGCACGCGAAAAGGGCATCCAGATCAGCACCACCAATCAGGACAAATCGGGGGTCTTTGACGGCTATGTCAAGGTCACCGTGGTCACTGAAAAACGCGAGCGATCCATCGCGGGCACTGTCTTTTCCGACGGCAAGCCGCGCTTTATCCAGATCAAGGGCATCAACATCGACGCCGAGATCGGCGAGCATATGCTTTATACCACGAACGAGGACGTGCCTGGCATCATCGGGACGCTGGGCCAGACCATGGGCGAAAACAATGTGAACATCGCCAACTTCACATTGGGACGTTCTGCCGCAAAGGGCGAAGCCATTGCGCTGCTCTATGTGGATGAAGTCGTGCCCGAGCCGGTCATTCAGAAACTGCGCGCGACGGGCATGTTCAAACAGATCAAGCCCCTGCAGTTCGACGTGGCCTGACAAGCGGTTCAGGGGCGCTCTGGCAGGAGCGCCCTCAGATTGCTGACAAACCCGGAAGCGGCTGCCGCCGGAGGTAAATCGTTCTTCTGCGCTCTGCGTTACGTTTTCGAACGAAGGGCCGCGCCCGAGCCTGGGAGGGCGCATTGAGACGCGCATTCGGAGCGCCTCCCTAACAAATATCAATGTTGTCAGTGTGATACGAGAAGTCACCAAAAGCGCCCTCCCGGGGGGAGGGTCGGGCGCGGCCCGGGCTGACACCCGGGCCAAGGCTTGTGGCTGGCGTCGTGGAAGAACGATTTCGTTGTTTCGGGGGG